>CATPBM010000373.1 GCA_955652625.1 uncultured Steroidobacteraceae bacterium | reverse complement strand
GTCCACGCCACAAGTCCGCTCAGGCTCGCGTGACCGCCGAAAAGGTCCACTTCCGCGCGCCCGAAGGCAAAGCGGTCCTTGTCCAGCGTCCCGGTGACGTCCACCGGCATCACCGGCAGGTCGACCGCACTGGCGCTGCCCGTCACGTGCACGTTGTACGGCATGAGGCCGCTGAGTGTGAAGGAGCCCGCGGCGCTTTTCACCGCCACATCGCGCCCCACGAGCGGCCAGCGAAAGTAGTCCCAGCTGCCGGCGAGCTCGAGCCGCGGACCCTTGTCGACGATGGCGATGGTGCCGGAGCCCGTGGCATGCGCGCCGGAGCCGACGTGGCGCACATCCATGTGTTTGGCGATGAGTACGCGATCGGCGTAGTTGCCCGCGAACTGGGTCTCGAACACTCCGGCGCGCAGGCCCGCGGGGTTCAGCGGACCGTGGGCGGTGAACCCGCGCTCGTCGCCGGATCCGGCGAGATGCCCGCTGATGTGGCCGAGCGGACCGCCCGCGTCCCAGGCGGCCAGATCAAAATCCTTCACCACGGCATCCCCCACCCAGTGCCAGCGGTTGGTGAGATCGAGTGCCTGCCCGGTGACGTCGGCACGGAAGGGACTGACGGCGTGCGCGACGATGTTGAGTACATCGAGATCTCCGCGCGCGGAGCCGGCCACCGTCCAGTTGGGCTGTCCTGCGGGAGTCCAGTCGACGTGGCCCTTGATCTCCAGCCCCAATGGATCCGCGGCGCGCAGGTCGCCGATAGCACTGATGCGCGCGTCCTCGAGACGGCCCTCGGCCTGGAAAAAACGGATGTAGCTGCGGCGCAGGACCGCAGCTCCCACCAGGTCGCTGGCCTCCATGTGAAAGCCGTTGGGGACGGTAAGGGCGGCGCTGTCCACGTGCCCGCTCTCCACGCTGATGATCAGCCAGCGCGGCAGGAACTCCGGCGGCCCCGGCGTGGACGGGCGGGTGCGGCGCTTCACCTGCACCAGGGCGCTGTGCACCGAGCCACTGGTGACGCGAATGGTCTGCAGCAGCAGCGGCGCGAGCGCGACGCGGCCCTCGATGCCTTCGAACCTCAGATGCACCAGGTCGTGATCGATCTCCACGCGCTCGACCCTCAGGCCGTCCGCGACCGTGCCGCTGACGCCGGTGATCTCGAGACGCACGGGGCCGAGATGCTGCGGGAGGTGGCGCACCACGAACTGCAACCCCCCGCGGGTGTACAGCGCCGACCACACGAGCACTGGCGGCGCCACGATCGCCACGGCGACGATCAGGCAGGCGCCGATGAGCAGCACGCGACGTATGTAGCGCATGGCGAGGGCTAGAGCTTCGGGGAGAAGTTGATGTGCAGGCGCGGGCCTGCGCTTCTCGACAGCGGCTTGGCGATGTCGACGCCTAAGGTCATGACCGGCAGGCGTACCCTGAAGCCAACACCGACGGAATACTCGAGGCACAGCCCGTTCGGCGGCGACGCCGGTGGCGGCGCAGGCGCGGGCTCGAGTGTCAGTGGGGTCCGGCAGTTGGAGCCGTGGGCTATGAAGGGAGTGCCGAAGCGGTTGAACGCGTTGCCGTAGTCGAAGAACGCCGCGACCCCGAAATTGCGCGGCAGGTCGCGGATCACTTCCACGGTGCCGGTGATGACGTCCTTGCCGCCCACCTTGATGTACGTCAGCTCGCTGAGGTGGGTGCGCGCATCCGTCGTGTATGCAGGGTCGAGGGGCGAGAGCGCGTTGTAGGAAAAGCCGCGCACGCTGTTGTCGCCGCCGGCGAAGAAGCGATATACCGTGGGCAGCTGGCTGAAGCCCGACACCAGCGTCGCGCCGGCTTCGTCGCGCAGCAGCAGGTGCCACTTGCGCCCCATGTGGAATACCTTCTCGGCCTGCACGTGCAGCTGCACGAAGTTGGAACTGGAGCCGAGCGAGTGGTGCGAGGCCTTCAGCTCGGCGAAGAACGGGCGCTCGAACAGCGGCTCGCCCAGATAGCCCTTCGGCACCCGCGCCAGGTCGAGCTCCGGCACCAGCAGGCGGTCGGTTCGCGAGCCGTTCAGGTCGGTGCTGGTGGTGCGCACCGCGTTCGTCTGCCACACGTACTGCCAGTTGCCCTTGACCAGGGTGAAGCTGGGTCCGGCCTTCAGCGTGCGCGCGGTCACGTCGGCGAGCGTTTGCTGCTCGATGCTGCCGTTGAGCGAGACACTCTCGAGCGCCGGGTCCCCCACCGGGATGCGGTAGTGAGTCTGCACGTAGTATTTGGTTATCTGCGCCGCCTGCACCTCGACGCTGAAGCTGTGACCCAGCGAGTTGATGTGGCGGTCCTCGAAGCCGAGTGTGCCGCGCGCCCCGGTGTCGGTGGCGTAGCCGGCGCCGATCGAGTAGCGGTGCCGCCGGCTGGCATCGGCGCGGATCCTGACCGGCACGCTGAGCGCCTGACGGTCCGGATCCCCGGGGAGCACCTCGAGGTTGGCGAAGTTCTGCGTATCATCGAGCGCAAACTGGGTACGCAGCACCTGTGTCAGGTCGTAGGGCTCGCCTTGCCGGTAGCGCAGGTAGCGGCGCACCAGCTTGTCGCTCACTACGTGCTGCTCGATGGTCGTCGCGCCGAAGTGGTAGCGCTGCCCGGTGTCGATCTCGAGCGCGATGTTCGCCGCATGGTTGGGCGGGTCCACGACCAGTTCGTTGCGGATCATCTTGGCGTCGAGATAGCCGTAGGTGGCCGCGGTGCGCTGCAGGTCGGTCTTGATCGCCTCGTAGTAGGCGTGGTGCAGGCGATCGCCCGCGTGCAGCGCCAGGTGTTGCAGGATGCGCTGGAACAGCGGGTCCTTTTCCCCCGGCCCGTCCACGCGCACGTCGATGTGCTCGACGAGCACGGGCTTGCCGGGGGTGATGGTCACCACCACGCGCCAGTCGCCGTGGCCCAGGTCGCTGACCGAGGACTCGACCCGCGGCTCGTAGTATCCGAAGGGCCGCAGGGCCCCCTGCACTTCGCGCTCGACGCGGTTGTGCAGGCGCTCGATGGTGTCCGCGTTCAGGCCGGTGCCGCCTTTCTTGTAGCGCTCGAAACTCAGGTAGGCGAGCACGTTGGCCTTCACCTCGTCATCGACCCCGCGGACCTCTATGTTGACGCCGGCAGCGTGCGCAAGTGGTGCGACCAGCAGACACGCGGCGAGCCATGGGGGCCGCCTGTGCCGTCGACGAGCCCCTGGTGCGGAAACTGGCTGCGCCATTTCAACCGTGCGAGTAAGGGAAAGCCCGGAAGTCTAGAGCCTTGCGGGCGCAGCCGCTCGCCGCTCTTGACTCAGAGTAAACGCGTGCGGTGCCGGTTCCGCTTACACGACTCACGGCCACTCACCCGGCTTCAGCTGGAATTCAGTTTCCCCCGTGAGCTCACCGGCAGGATCGAAGCGTCGCTCGGCGAGGTACACCCAGCCGCCGGGCTCCTGCAGCACCAGGGTCGAGCAGCGCGTGCCGTAGCCGGGGTGCAGGACGAAGGGCGCAGAGAGCGCGCGCGCCCACTCGCGCGGCAGCCCTCCGGTGTCGGGGGCCTCCGCATCGTCCGCCGAGGGCGTGCGATCGGCGAGCAGCGCGAACAGCGCCGCGGGCGAGGAGCTGTGAGGCTCGCGCAGCCAGGCTTCGAAGCCGGCGCGCACACGAGTCAGCTTCGGCCACGGCGTGTCGAGCAGCTCGTTCGACAGGCCATACACCCCCGGTGGCAGGCGGCGCGCGAACGGGTCCGCACGATTCGAGCCGTACCACAGTGAATGCTCATCCGTAAGCAACAGGTTGAATCCGGAATACTCCTGCGCCTGCGGCTCGAGCTCCGCGAAGAATCCCGCGGCGCTACCTGCGGACCCCGCGGAGCCGGGCGCGCCGAGGTAGCGCGGGATCAGCTCCCCGCGCGAGGGCGCCCCGGGACGCGGACGCTGCAGCTCGCGGAAGTTGGTTACCACGCCGAAGCGCCGCTCGCGATCCAGCGCGAGCCACGTGCCCAGTGCCTGCAGGTCCCGTCCGGCGAGTATTTCCATCGGTGGCGGCCACATCGCGAGCGCTCCCGCCGGACGCTCGTGGTATTCGTCGCGGTTGGCGGCCACCACCAGGCGGTAGCGCGGGTGCGCCTGCCAGGCGAGCATCAAAAGACACATGCCTAGCCGCCACCCTTCAGCCAGGTTTCGATGAGGCGCCAGGAGATGGACTGGGTCGGCGGCGCGAGCGCCTCCCCGGAGCTGACCTGCGCGCGCGTGAACCAGCGCGCGTCCTCCAGCTC
>CATPBM010000372.1 GCA_955652625.1 uncultured Steroidobacteraceae bacterium | reverse complement strand
TTGTCGCGCAGGTACTTGAAATGCGAGACCCCGCCATCCTCCGGCCTGAAATACCTGACGGGCGCGGGCAGGTTCACGGCCGGCACGCCGCGCCAGCTCAGGCGCACCACGGCCTCGGCATCGAAATCAAAGCGCCGCATCCAGCGGGTGCGCTGCATGACCGCGATGAGCGGGCCGATCGGATACACGCGAAATCCGAACAGCGTGTCGCGGATGCCCGCCCACAGCGTCTCAAGGTTCGTGGACCAGTTGGCGAGCTTGCGGCCACGCATGCGGATGCGCGGCGCGCTGGCATCGAATACCGGCTCACCGAGGATCATGGCTTGCGGTGCGGCGGCGGAAGCGGCCATGAAAGGGACGATGCAATCGGCCGGGTGCTGGCCGTCGGAGTCCATGGCGAGCGCGTGAGTGAACCCTGAGCGCTGCGCTTCGATGAGGCCGTCGAGAAGCGCAGCTCCCTTGCCGCCGTTGCGATCGCGCACCAGCACCCTGAGGTCGGCATCGACACGCGCCAGCTCGCTCAAGGCTGCCGTCGAGCCATCGGTGCTGCCGTCCACGATCACCCACACGGGGGCCCATTGCGCGCGCGCCGCGCGGACGGTCTCCAGGACCTTGACGCCCGGGTTGTAACTCGGGATCAGCACCAGGTGGGTGTTGGAGCGCGTCAATCTTCGCTTTCGGCGAGCCGGCTTGACTTGCGGATGATCCAGGCGATGCCGAAGCCGGCAGACCAGTAACTGGCGCGCCTGACCAGGGGGCTGTCAGCAAAGCTGGCGCCGGCAAGGGAGTCGTGACGCACATACGCGCCGATCCAGTAGGAGGGGTAACGACGGGTGAGCGAGAGGAGGGTCTGCGTGCCCGCATAACCTCCCGACGCCTTAAACGCCGGCCGGCCGGCGCTCGCGTACTGTGGCGCGACGGAATAGAAATAGTCGTCGTAGCGGCGATCGGCGAACAAGGGTCCTGCGAGCAGACCGAGCTTCCAGCCATCATCCCCGCCATACTGCGCGACATCGAGGCTGACGTGCGGGGAGCTGAATACCCCGATCATGCGCGGTGAGGCCTCGAGGGTGAACGCGGCGCGCACCGGGACGCGCAGATCGAGCTTCAGACGCTGATCGGCGCTGTGCAGAAGATGCACAGTGAGCTGCGGCCCGATCTCGAGCGTCGGCCGCAGGTCCGGCATCCCGTGGCGCGCGGAGTCATTGCGCACCGGCGTGGTGGCGTTGACGCTCAGATCGAGCTCGACCCGGTCCTGATTCAGGAACAGCCCACGCAGACCGTTGTGATCAGACTTGAGGAATGTCCCGCGGTAGACGAAGTAGACCAGCGGCAGCGGGTACACGTGCGTAGTGTCTGAGCCGCGGTAGTTGTTGAACGCCAGCAATGCGGGCCCGAGACCGAACTCCCATAGCGGCTTCTGCTCGGCGCGAGCCGGCAGACAGGCGGTCGCGGCGAGCGCCGCCGCTGTCAACATCGTTCCACGCGAAAAGCCCGGGATGCGCATGCAGCTAATGAGAAGGGCGCGCCGCGTCAGCCATTGGCCGCAAGCGGGCTCATTGCGGTCGCTTCGATCTCGACCAGCAGATCCTGGCGGCAGATGTCCGCCTGCAGATACACGATGCGCGCATCAGTGCCGAAGGCGCTGGCGAGTTCCGCCTGGATGACCGGCAGATCCGGCGGCCGACGTACGTAGACCTTGCACGCGAGCGCATCAAGGGAGAAATGAGCGCCGCAGGCGACGCGATTCGCCTCTGCCAGCAGGGCCTCGATGTTGGCGAGCGTCTCGCGGGTCTGGGCAGCGGTGTCGCCGACATGCAGTGAGCGATGCCCGACAATGCTCGCGGTGCCGGAGATGAACAGTGTGAGGCTCGCTCGCTGGCGCAGAAGTGCGGCGCGCGAGAACACCGGACTGTGCGATCCGTACTGGCGCGGATAATGATAGGCGCTCACCTGGCGCGGGTTCTCGACGAATATCGGCGCTGTGCGCCCGGCCAGGAAATACACCACCAGGGGACTTGCGCCCGCGGCGCCGAGCGCCGAGGCCGCCGGCACGTTGCCGGCGAGCGCGCGGCCGCTGGCGCGCAGCGCATGCTGCCGGGCGCGGTTGAACTGCCGGTAGCGCTCGGTGCCGTGGGAGTCGCGGTTGATGTCCGGCAGGTAGTTCCACACGCGCAGCAGATGCGGGCAGCCCTGCGTGTCGAGGGTCGCGCAGATCTCCCGGTAGACCTGCGCGGTGGCTTCATGCAGCGCCGAGTGCGCAGCGGCGCGCACCTCAGCTTCGTCGACGGCGATGCACCCGAACAGCATGTCCGCGGTGCGCCGGAACGCTACGCGCTCGTGCCGGCCTGGCTCGGTGGGCTCACCGGCCCGCCAGACTTCATAGACGTGTGCACTCCCCGGCAGCACCGACGTGCTCACCTGGGCCACCGGAACGTCCGCGGCGCAGCCTGCCGCAGCGCGGGTGCCATTGAAGGTGGCAATGCCCAGCACATCGCCCCACCGTGCTGCCTGGTATGCGGCAGGTGAAACGTACTCCAGATGCAGGCCCACTGGCGCGCGCATCGGCTCAACGGGCGGCGCGCTAGTCTTTCTGCGGCGAGTCGGCGGAGGTGCCCGTCACGGTCTTCCTGACCTTGTGGGCCCCCTGCTCGACGTTCCTGCCGACGCTCTTGGCCGTGTCAGCGACCGCGTGACCTGCCTGCTTTGACTTGTCGCGCACGGCGTAGCCTGCGTGCCTGGACTTGTCCGCGACCTCGTGCCCGACGGTGCGGGCGCTGTGGGCGAGCGCGTGCCCGACGGTCCTGGCATCGTCCTTGATAGCGGCTCTGGTGTCGGAGGTTTCCGGGCTTTGGGCGTGCGTGACGCCGACCAGAGCCAGGGCAAAAGTGGCGGCCGAGGCCGCACGCATAAAGGTTGCTTTCATGGGAAAGCATCGTACGACAACCGCGCCGCCTTTTGCACGACGCACCGGAAAAGGCCGCCCGGGCTCACGTTTTTCGGGTGTGCAAAGCGGTGCCAATCGTCACCCCGTTCGGGCACACTTCCGCGGATGCGCCTCGACCGGCTGCCCATATCGGTTCTGCGAACCCGCTACGTTCCGAGCGGCTGGGATGTGCTCGCGTTCGTGCTGGTGTTTGCCTTCTTCATCTACCTCGCGCAGGCGGCGCACGGGCTGACCGGTTCACTGGAACACCTGCAGGCGACGCCGATCTCGCTGCGCCCCTCCGCACTCATCGGCTATGCCGCGCGCACGGCGCTGCGCATGCTGATCGCGATGCTCGCCTCACTGCTGTTCACCTTCACGTACGCGACGCTCGCTGCCAAGAGCCGGCGCGCGGAAGTGATCCTGGTGCCGCTGCTGGACTTCCTGCAGTCGGTGCCGATTCTGGGCTTTTCCATCACTATCGTGTTCTTTCTGCAGCTCACGCCCGGGCGCGTGGCCGGTGCGGAAATGGCCGCCATTTTCCTCATCTTCACCAGCCAGGCGTGGAACATGGCGTTCAGCTTCTACCACTCCCTGCGCAGCATCCCCGATGAGCTGACCGAGGCCGCGCGCAATTTCCAGCTGGGACCCTGGCTGCGGTTCTGGCGCCTGGAGGTGCCGTTCGCCATGCCGGCCCTCATCTGGAACATGATGATGTCCATGTCGGGGGGCTGGTTCTTCGTCGTGGTTTCGGAGGCCATCAGCGTCGGCAACACGACCGTCACCCTGCCGGGTGTGGGTTCGTACATCGCACTCGCAATCGAGCAGAAGAACCTGCACGCCATCGGCTGGGCGATCGGCGCCATGTTCGTCGTGATCCTGTTGTTCGATCAGTTGCTGTTCCGTCCGCTGACCGCGAGCGCCGACTGGTTTCGCCTCGAGCAGGAAGCAGGATTTACCCCCAGCCACTCCTGGGTCCTCACCATGATGCGCCGCTCGCGCTTTTTCGGCCTCATTGCGCGCGCCTTTGCGCTCATGCTGCGCGCCGGTGCTAGGGCACGCCCGGCGGCTGCGGCGCCCGCGGCGCGCCCCGTCGGGGCGTGGCATGCGCGCTGGGTCGACTATGTTTGGTACACCGTGCTCGGGCTGATCGGGGCGGCAGCGCTGTGGAAGACCACGCGCTTCGTCATGGCCGAGGTGCAGCCTGCAGAGATCGGCCACGTCATCCTCCTCGGGTTCATCACGCTGGTGCGCGTCATGGTGCTGATCGCGATCGCGAGCCTGATCTGGGTGCCGATCGGCGTGTGGGTCGGAACGCGGCCACGCGTTGCCAATTTCATGCAGCCGATAGCGCAATTTCTTGCGGCATTCCCGGCCAACCTCCTGTTTCCGATTGTGGTCTCGGGCATCGTCGCCTGGCAGCTCAATCCGAATATCTGGCTCAGCCCGCTGATGATTCTCGGCACGCAGTGGTACATC
>CATPBM010000371.1 GCA_955652625.1 uncultured Steroidobacteraceae bacterium | reverse complement strand
TGCCTCCGGATGGGTGCCACGCAACAGCCCTGCAGCTGCCCTACAGCTTCAACCTCGACACGGCGAATCTCAAAGACACCGTGTCCGGTTTCAAGAGCCGTGGGAACATCACCTGGCATATCACACCGGACGCCATGGTGTACTACACGTACTCGCAGGGATTTCGCCCGGGTGGCTTCAACCAGAACGGCGGTGCGCCCCATGCCTTCACCCCCGCCGTGGTCCCGCAGTACTACATTCCCAAGTCCTACTCATCGGACAAGCTGACGAACAACGAAATCGGCTGGAAGACGGAATTCTTCAACCATCGCCTGCAGTGGAACGGAGCCGTGTACCGGGAGAACTGGGACAACGTCCAGGTCGCCTTCTTCGATCCCGGTGTGGTTGGCAACATTTTCTTCAACGCCAACGGCCAGAACTTCCTCATCAAGGGCGTCGAAACCTCGCTGGCAGCCCGGATCGCGACCGGGCTGATGCTGCAGGGTGCGGCATCCTGGAACCAGAGCCGGCAGACGAATTCCCCGATCCTGTTCAACAACAATCCCGCAAGCCCGAACTTCGGCCAGCAAATCACGAACGCGTGTAACCAGTTCGGCGGCAATTGCCAGGCGGTCACCAACCCGTTCGGCCCGATCGGCTCCCCGAGCGCCGATGCGCCGCCGCTTCAGTTCAGCCTGCGCGCCCGCTACGAATGGAACCTCTCTGGATTCACCCCTTTCGTGCAAGTTGCTGCCACCCACAGCGGCCATTCATTCACCCAGGCGGGTTCCAATCCAACGTTTGCGCAAGCCGGGGCCGTCTCTACCGGCCGGTTGCGCTTCGAGAATCCCGCTTACACGACCTACGATGCCTCGTGCGGTGTCGCGAAGGATGCCTGGTACGTCAACGTCTACGGCGAGAACCTCAGCAATTCGAACGCCAGCGTATTCGTCAGCACCGATCAGTTCATCGTCGCGCAGACGCCGCTGCGGCCGCGGGTCCTCGGCGTGACGTTCGGATACAGTTTCTGAGGCCCGAGTCTCGGCCGCGCTCTTGGTGCCCCCGGGTGCGGCGACGGGAGAACTGACGACGCGCGCACTTTCATGAGCGCCGTGGAGCTTGAGGTACAACGCATACGCCAGCTGCTGCAGGAGCGGCGGCTGGCGGAAGCCCTGCGGGCAGCCGAGGCGCTGCTGGTCACGGTGCCTGAGAATCGCGACCTCCTGTTTCTGAGCGCCCATGCGCAGCGTCTGCAGGGCGACATCCCTGCAGCGCTGACTACGCTCACCGCACTTGAGCAGGTGCATCCTGGATTCAGTCGGCTGTACCAAGAGCGAGGCCATTGCTATGTCGCACTGAAGCAGGCGCCTGAAGCGATTGACGCCTTTCTGCGGGGCGTGCACATGAATCCGGCGCTACCCGCCAGCTGGAGCATGCTCGAAGGCCTGTATCGGCTGAGCGGGCAGCCTGAGAACGCCGCGCGCGCCGCCGCGCATGTCGCAACGCTTAAGAAGCTGCCTGCCGAGGTCGTGACGGCGACGGTGCTGTTTTCGGACGGCGAACTGGCCGAAGCTGAACAAGTCGTTCGCGCCTTCCTGCTGAAGCACGGACACCACATCGAGGCCATGCGCCTGCTCGCGCGCATCGGCCTTCAGCGCGACGCACTCGATGATGCTCAACTGTTGCTCGAGGCGGTGCTCGATCTGGCTCCTGAATATCACGCCGCTCGCTTCGACTATGCGCAAGTCCTTATCAAGCGTCACATGTACCAACGCGCGCAGCAGCAGGCTGACATGCTGCTCGCCGCGGATCGTTCCGATCGTAACTATCGCACCCTGCATGCCATGACCTTCGTGGGTCTTGGCCTGCATGAGCGCGCCATCGAGCTGTACCGGGAGCTATTGACCGACGCCCCGCAGCCCGCCGATCTGCATCTGTCGATCGCGCATTCCCTCAAGACCCTTGGCCGTCGGGAGGCGGCCGTCGCCGAGTATCGCGCCGCGGCGGCGGCGCGCGCCGGCTATGGCGACGCCTATTGGAGTCTTGCGAATCTGAAGACCTACCGCTTCGAGGACGGCGAGTTGCAGCGGATGCGCACCGCGGAAGCGGCGGCGTCGAGCTCGGTGGTTGATCGGTACCATCTGTGCTTTGCACTCGGTAAGGCGCTCGAGGATCGGGAGCAATATGCGCAGTCCTTTGAGTACTATGCGCGCGGCAATGCACTCAAACGCTCCGAAAGCCGCTATCGACCGGAAGTCTTCGAGCTCAACACTCGCCTGCAGATCGAGGTCTGTAACCCCGGGTTGTTCGCCCGTAACAAGGCAAGCGGCGCGCGCGCCCCCGACCCCATATTTATCGTGGGTCTGCCACGCTCCGGCTCGACACTGCTCGAGCAGATTCTGGCCTCACACTCCGCCGTTGAAGGCACGCAGGAGCTTGCCGATATCCCGCGCCTGGTGGTGGACCTGCAGGGCCGTGACTGGGAACCCGGCAACCCGCGCTATCCGGGAGTGCTGGCGCACATGAGTGCCGAGGAGTATCGCCGCCTCGGCGAAAAATACCTTAGCGATACACGCACCTACCGAACCGGCAAGGCCCACTTCATCGACAAGATGCCGAACAACTTCCGCCACATCGGACTCATCCACCTGATGTTACCCAACGCCAAGATCATCGACGCGCGGCGCAACCCGATGGCCTGTTGCTTCGGTAATTTCAAGCAGCTGTTTGCGAGCGGCCAGGAATTTTCATACAGCACCGAAGACATCGCGCGCTACTACCGCACCTACCTGGAACTCATGCGACATTGGGATGCGGTCCTGCCGGGGCGCGTGCTGCGTGTACAGCACGAGGACGTGGTGACGGACCTGGAAGGCAATGTGCGTCGAATGCTCGACTATTGCGAGCTTGAGTTCGAGCCCGCGTGTGTCGAGTTCCACAAGACCGAGCGCAGCGTGCGTACGGCAAGCTCGGAGCAGGTCCGCCAGCCGATCTATCGCGAGGGCCTGGACCAATGGCGTCACTACGAACCCTGGCTCGGACCCCTGCGCGAGGCCCTCGGAGATGCGCTCACACGCTACCGCGATCAGTGATCCGGCCCGCACTCTCTGCCCTGTGACCTAAAGTCAATGCGCTGAAGAAGATCGTAAGCAGGCAGCACGCGATCATCGTCGTGAACACGCCGCCCCAGCCCCAGTGATCCGCGATCCATCCCACTCCGCTCCCCGCGATCGCTGAGCCGAACACGTAACCGAACAGACCGGTGAAGCCCGCGGCGGTGCCGGCGGCCTTCTTGGGTACAAGATCCAGGGAGTGCAGGCCGATCATCATGATCGGCCCGTAGATCAGGAAACCGATGGCGATGAGCGCGACGTAGTCGAGCCACAACGGCCCCTTGATGTTCAGCCAATAGGCGATGACGGCGAGCAGAGTCAATGCCATGAACAACATGGTCGCTGGCGCGCGCTTGCCGCCGAACCATTTGTCCGAGACCCAGCCGCACGCGATGGTTCCGGGAATTGCCGCGTACTCGTACAGCGACCAGCCCAGGCTCGACTGCTGGAAGGAGAAACCCTTGGCGGTCTGCAGATACGTCGGAATCCAGTTCACCACCCCGTAGCGCACGAAGTAGCAGAACGCGTTGGCCACGGCGATCGCCCACAGGTAGCGGTTGGGCAGGACATACGTGAAGAATATCTGGCGCAGGCCGAGCGTCTGTTCCTGGGCTTCGGTGTAGCCCGGCGGGTAGTCGTTCTTGTACTGCTCCACGGGGGGCAGGCCGCGGGACTGGGGGGTGTCCTGCAGTAGAAAATGTACGCCGACGGCAACCGCGGCCGCGATCAGGGCGTTGAAGTAGAACTTCGCGCGCCAGTCGTGGAACAGTACCACCCCGAGCAGCGCCAGGTTCGCGACCAGCGCCCCGCCGATGTTATGCGCGGTGTTCCACGTTGAAACCGTCAGCCCGCGCTCGCGGGTGCTGAACCAATGCACCATGGTCTTGCCGCATGGCGGCCAGCCCATGCCCTGGACCCATCCGTTCAGCACCATGATTGCGCCGATGGCAAACAGCGAGCTGGAGGCCGCCGCACAGAGGCCGAACGCGCCCATGATCGCGCTCGAGAGCAGCAGCCCGAGGGGCAGGAAGTAACGCGGGTTGCTGCGGTCAGAGACCGAGCCCATGAGAAACTTCGACACGCCGTATGCCAGCGAGAGTGCGGTCAACGCGCTGCCGAGCCCGGCCTTGCTGTACTGCGGGTGCTCGCGAAGAATGTCGGGGATGGCGAGCGCGAGGTTGTTGCGGACCAGGTAGTAACC
>CATPBM010000370.1 GCA_955652625.1 uncultured Steroidobacteraceae bacterium | reverse complement strand
GCGCTGCAGATCCGGGCGCTCGATCAGCTGGCCGGACGGTCGGGGCGCTGAGCGCGCCGGCGCGCTGACCAGAACATCGGACGGCTTTGGCGCAAAATGCCATTGTCCGTGCCGCCTGGAGCGCATCGCGGAATGAACAGTCCCCGAATGCGGACCGACGCCAAAGCCGCACAGCTCAGCGCACGGGCGGGCGGACACCTCACGGCGATCGACGCCCTGCGGGCGGTCGCGGTCCTCGCGGTGATGGTCTTTCACATGCAGCCCAGCTGGCTGCCCGGCGGCTTCGCCGGCGTCGACGTGTTCCTGGTCATTTCCGGCTACGTGATCAGCCGCTCGATGCTCCAGCTCGACTCGAGCAGCCTGCTGCGTTTCGCGGCCGCCTTCTATGCGCGGCGCGCGCGCCGCATTCTGCCGGCACTGCTGGTATGTCTGATGGTCATCTGCGTAGCGACGATTCTGATAGTTCCGGACTCCTGGCTCGCAAGCACGAATGACGACACCGCCGCGTCCGCGTTCTGGGGCCTTTCCAACTATTTCATGATGCACTACGGGGACCCGTATTTCGCGCCACGTGTCGACTTCAATCCTTCTGCCCACACCTGGTCGCTCGGCGTCGAAGAGCAGTTCTACTGGCTCTACCCGCTGGTGTTCTTTGCCTGGCTGAAACTGCGTACGCGCACCGACGCCGCGCGGCTCATCGCTCACTCGATGCTCGCGAGCCTGACGTTGGCATCGCTGGGGTATTCGGCCTACCTCACTGCCAGCTTTCCGGCGGACGCGTACTACTCGCTCCCGAGCCGTTTCTGGGAGCTTGGTGCGGGCGCGCTCTTGTTTCAGCTTCACGAAAACCGTACCGCCACGCAGCGGCCGCGTGGCGCGCAACTGTGGATATCGTTCGCGCTGATTGCTGCCGGCTTCGTCTTCAGCCGCGAAAGCGCCTTCCCGGTACCCTGGGGCCTGGCGGCGGTGCTCGGCACTGCCGGAGCGATCGACGGCGCGATCATGGCCGGGGGCGGCCGACCGGTGCGCGTGTTGTCCTCGGCCCCACTGATGTGGATCGGCACGCGCTCCTACTCCCTGTATCTGTGGCACTGGCCGGTGTATGCGCTGTTGCGCTGGACGGCGGGGCTCGAAACCGTCGCCACCAGGATCGCCGCGCTGGTGATGATCGCCGCGCTGGCCGAAGCGTCCTACCGTTGGGTGGAGACGCCCTTTCGGCGCGGCTTCCGCAGGATTCCGCCGCTGGCCGTCATCGCCAGCGCCCTTACCTGCGTGCTGGTCCTGTGGTATTCCGCCGGTGTCCTGGAAGCGCATCGACGCCGCTTGTCCTTGAGCGTGACCCGCCAGGGGCAGATCTGGCATCCCGCCGGTTGGATGGGTGCGGACTCGCCGGGCGCCACCTGCCACGTGTCGCGGTTCTACCAGCCTTTCGCCGGTGGCGGGGAATGGCAGTCGCACCGCAGCGGCTGTCAGGGCCACAACGTCCAATTGTTCGTGGCGGGCGATTCGCACGCGCCCGCCTACAACACACTGCTGATCAGGCTGACCCGCGAGCAACCGTACGACGTGACGCTGTATTTTCGAAGTGCCTGCGACTTCATGACGCTCAACGTGGCGCTGCACGCGCACACGCCCGCCTGCCGCCACTACTTCGCGGCGCTCCTCGACGACATTGCAAAACGCGCCCGTCCCGGCGATGTGCTGTTTCTGCCTGCGCTGCGATTGCCACGGCTCGGCAACCAATGGGCAACCTATTCCGCGCGCACCGTGCAGGACACATGGCAGGAGCTGCGGGCCGCGCAGCCGACCGCGGTGGCTGAGGCGGCCCAAGGGCTCAAACTCCTCGAAGCCAGGGGTCTGCAGGTCGTCCTGGAAGCTCCCAAACCGATCTTCCCGTCGCCGCCCTTTCGGTGCTCCGACTGGTTCAACCGCCACAATCCGGTGTGTGCGGCGGGCCTGAGCATGCCCCGGGCGAAGATGCTGGCGTACCGAGCCCCGGTCCTGCATGCGATGGAGCGCCTGAAGGATAGGCAGGTCTCGATCTGGGACCCGTTCGACATACTCTGTCCGCACGCGACCTGTGAGGCGATCCGGCAGGGCATCCCGCTTTTCTTTGACGGCGACCACCTCAGCGGGTACGGCAACGAACTGCTCTACCCCAGCTTCCTCGAGTTCCTGCGTGCGCTCCAGGCGCCGCCGGGCCTCTCTGGGTAGAGCCCGTTCGATATCCTTTGTGTGCGCTCAGGGCGCCGAAACAAGCAGCGTGTCCACGCGCTGGCGGTACTGGCGCAGCAACTCCGCGGCGAAATCGGCGAACACCCGGATCTTGGGCGAGTCACGCAGCGCGCTGCGGCTCACGATGGAGATGGGCGCGCCCGGCGCCGACCACTCGCGCAGCACCGCCTCGAGCTTGCCGGCGGCGAGCCCCTCGGCGACTACCAGATCCATGGCGTGCACGATGCCCGCGCCGCGGATGGCCGCCATGATCTGCGCTTCGATGGAATTGAACGCCACGTTGAACGGCAGGCTGAGCTGCTTGCGCACCGTGCCGCGCTGGAAGCGCCACTTGTGCGGCCGCCGATCGCCGCTGCCGAGGTGCCCCACGAGCTTGTGGCGCCGCAGGTCTTCGGGCTCGGCGGGCACGCCGTGGGCGCGCAGGTATTCCGGTGAGGCGCAGGTGAGCAGGCGCGTCGTGACGATGCGGCGCGCGATCAGATGCGGCTCGCGCACCGGCCCCACGCGCACCACCAGGTCGACTTCCTCCGCGATCAGATCGATGACCCGGTCATTGAACTGCACCTCCAGCTGCAGGTCCGGGTAGCGCGCGGTGAATTTCGGCAGTGCCGGGATCAGCAGCGAGCGGCCGAACACCACCGGCACATCCACCCGCAGGCGCCCCTGCACCGAGAGGCGCGTGCGCCGCAGCACCTCATCCGCCGCCTCGAGCTCGGCCAGGATCCGCTGGCAGCGCACCAGGTATTCCGCGCCATCGGTGGTCAGACCCACCCGGCGCGTCGTGCGGTGAAACAGCTGGCAGCGCAGGTGCTGCTCGAGCTCGGCCACGTGCGTGCTCACCACCGCGCGCGACACCCCGAGGGCATCCGCGGCGCGCGTGAAGGAGTGCAGGTCCGCGACCCGCACGAAGCTGCGCATGCAGGTGAGCTGATCCATGCCGGGATTGTATGGGATTTCAGGACAATAAATTCGCGATTAGCCTGTTTTTGAGGTAGACCCCGCGCCATACAGTCATGGACGCCGGCGAGGGCGCCGGTGCGCTGCAAGGAACTGCGAGGCTCGTATGTTCATCTTCAACCGGCCCCTCCAGGCGGTGGCCGCAGCGTTGGGTGTCGCGCTCCTGATCGTGTGGCTCGATCGCTTATGTCCGCCTGCGGAGCTGCCGTCCGGCGGCGGCGGCCGTATCGCCAATGCAACAGCCCCCGCTTGTGCCACGCCGGGCCCATTTGGTATCTTGCGCGGCGGATCGTGACCTTTCCCTTTCCTGCCGCCTGCCGCCCGCCTCGTTTGCGAGTTGGCTTCCGAGTGTGAAAAGCCGAATCGTTCCCGACCAGGTGGCAGTGGTGCGCCGACGACTCAACCGATCTTCGGTATGCGCTCCTGCCGGTAATGTTTGATTCAGGAGTCTGATTGCATGACGAAGATCTATGTGGGCAACCTGCCCTTTTCCGCCACTGACGCCGAGATCCGCGAGCTGTTCGCAGCGCACGGCACCGTCGAGTCGGTGAGCATCATCACCGATCGCGACACCGGCCGCCCCCGCGGCTTCGGGTTCGTTGAGATGTCGCGCGCCGATGCGTCGCGCGCGATCCAGAATCTCAACGGCAAGGAGCTGGGCGGACGCCCGCTGCGCGTCAATGAGGCTCAGGAGCGCACCGGCGGCGGTGGCAACCGCGGCGGCGGCGCCCCGAAGCGCTGGTAAGCTTATCTAGGCTGCCGAGGGCCGGTCGTCAGTGCCTTCGCGGCATCGGCGGCCGGCCCTTTTCATTGGATGGGCGAACCGGAGTTGTTTCTCATGGGTAAGGGCGATTACAGAACACGGCGCGGCAAGATCTACCAGGGGTCCTTCGGCAAGTCGCGCCCCAAGGATCCGGCCAAGCGCAAGAAGAAAGCCGCCAAGGCCGCGAAGCGCTGAACGGACGCGGCTTTCCTTAAGGCAGATTCAGGCGAACGGCGTCGCCGAGGCGGCCGCCGCAGACGGGCGCGTCTTGCGCTCGAGGCAGCGGCGGATGATCTCGGGCGCCGGCATCTCGTTCGGCGGCAACTCCGCGTCGCTTTGCTGCCGCGGCGTGGTGCGCTCTCCCCAGCGCAGCACGTGCGCACAGAAGCTCAGGCCGCCGCCGAATCCGGGCAGCAACAACAGCGCGCCGGGGCGCACGCGTCCTTCCTCCAGGGCCTCGCACAGGGCGACCGGCACCGTGGCCGAGGACATGTTGCCGTAGCGCTGGACATTGACGTACACGCGCTCCATCGGCACGTGCGCGCGCTTGGCGAGCGCTTCGATGATGCGCAGGTTCGCCTGGTGCGGCACGAGCAGGTCTACATCGGCGGGCTTGAGGTGCAGCCGCGTGAGCGTGTCCTCGCACGCGCCGGCCATGCCCTGCACGGCGCGCCTGAAAATCTCCTGCCCCTCGAATTGCCAGCGGGTGATGCCGTAGAGCACGCCGCGGTTGGCATACAGGCCGCCCATGCCCTGCACCCGCAGGGTCTCGCGGGCTTCGCCGTAGCAGCCGAGCTTCTCGGCGAGCACGCCTTCCTCGCGCCCGCTCGCCTCGAGCACCACCGCCGCGGCGCCGTCGCCGAACAACACCGCGACATCCCGGTCGCTCCAGTCCATGAACGGGGAGATGAGCTCTGCGCCGATCACCAGCGCGTTCTTCACCACCCCGGTGCGTATGAGTGCGCTGGCGGTGGAGAGCCCGTAAAGAAAGCTGGTGCACGCGGTGTTGATGTCGTAGGCCGCCGCCGGTTCCGCGCCGATGCGCCGCTGGATGCCGGAGGCCATGTTCGGCACTTGGTCGTCGTGGCTGCAGGTGCCGAACACGATGAGCTCGATGCTGCTGCCCGCGAGCCCTGCGGCGGCGAGCGCCCGCGCCGCGGCCACATAGCCGAGCTCCTCCAGGCCGACGTGGGAAATACGCCGCTCGCGGATACCGGTGCGGCTGACAATCCAGTCGTCGCTGGTGTCGAGCATTGCGGACAGATCGTGGTTGGTGAGCACTGCCGGCGGCAGGCATTTGCCCCAGCCGGTGATCGCCGCGTAGGTCACGGATACCTCCTTAAGGCCCGCTGCATGAATCACCCGTGACGGGTCCGTCAGGATAGCTTATCTGCCGCTACAATCTGCGCGTGCCCGATCTACTAGCTGACGGCGCCGCGAACCCCCCGCCGCTGCGGCCCTTGATGGACGACGCGCTGCGTTACTGGGAGCCGCGGCGCATCGTGTACAACCTGGTACTCGCAGGCGTGGTGCTGGGCTGGGTCCTGGCGACCTGGCCGCATTTTCGCGGCGCGCTCAACCGCCAGGCGCTCATGCTGCTGTTCGTGCTCGCGGTGCTGGCAAACCTCTGCTACTGCGCGGCCTACGTCGTCGACATCCCCCTGCAGTACTCCTCCTTCCGGGTACGCTGGCGTCGCTGGCGCTGGGGCCTGTGGCTCGCCGGCATGTTGTTCGCGATGATCCTCGCCAGCTACTGGATCATGGACGAGGTCTATCCGGGCGTATCACCGCCGTCCTGAGTCGGGCGCGTAGTCGAACGAATCGAAATACAGCCGCTCCGTCGCCAGGCCGTGGCGTGGAAAGGCCGCGCGCATCGCCTCGATCATCGCCGGCGGCCCGGCGGCATACACCTCGAAGCCGCTGAGATCCGGGTGATCTGCGAGCACGGCGTCGTGCACGAAACCGCTGCTGTGATGAGCGGCTTCCGCAAGCGTGGCCTCCGAAAGCACGGCGGTAAAGGAGAGCTGCGGATGCCGCCGCACCCACTCGAGCATCAGTGCTTCTTCGTACAGATCCTGCGTGTGACGCGCACCCCAGTACAGATGGATGTCGCGCCGCATGCCCGTCTCGAGAACGTGGCGCAACATCGACTTCAGGGGCGCAAAGCCTGTCCCGCCGGCCACCATGAGCGCAGGACCCGCTCCATGGCGGTAGCTGAACTGCCCGAGCGGCCCCTCGATGCGCAGCAGCGAGCCGACCGTGAGCGGCGGCAAGCCCCCGGACGCCGCCCCGAACAGCCGCTCGGTGAAGCCGCCGCCGCTGACGCGCCGCACGTGCAGCTCGATGAGCTCGCTATCGTGGGGCGGGCTGGCGATGGAAAAGCTGCGCCGCCGGCCCCCGTCCAGCAGCACATCGAGGTACTGCCCGGCGTGGAAGCGCAGACGCTCGACTGCCGGCATGCGCAGCAGCACCTGCATCACGTCCGGGGCGAGGGGTGTCAGGCGCGCGATCCGGCACGGCAGCGTCTTGATCTCGACATCCGCGACGCGCGCGATGAGCCGCGCCTGCACGATGAGGTCCGATTGCGCGCGCGCCTGGCACAGGAGGATGTGGCCGCCGTGCGCCTCTTCGGGCGTGATGCCCAGGGGACGGCGGCCGTCGGGGTAGCGGATCTCGCCGGCCGTGAGGCGGGCGCGGCACGAGCCGCAGTGACCGGACTTGCAGCTGTGCGGCAGATTCAGTCCCGCGGCGAGCGCGGCCTCGAGCACCGGCTGCGTGTTAGTGACGCGCAGCGTGCGTCCGTGCGGCTCGATACGTACGCTGTGTTCGTCCTCGCTCACTGTCCTGATCCTGTAAGGCAGAGTGGCTAGACTAG
>CATPBM010000369.1 GCA_955652625.1 uncultured Steroidobacteraceae bacterium | reverse complement strand
CAGCCGCGGCATCGGCCATGCGACCGTGAAGAAATTCAGCGCCGGCGGCTGGCGCGTACCCGTGCTGCTGCTCATCGGCTTTGCAATGATGTTTCTCGGCGACATCCTCTGGTCGCTCGCCAAGGTGCGCGGCTACTACCTGCCGGGCCAGTTTCAGGACGTACTGTACCTGTGCTGCTACGCACCCCTCGCCGCCGCCGGGCGCGAGCAGATGCGTACCAGCGCGGTGGCGGTGCGTGCCATGTCGAATACCTCGGATGCTCTGGCGCGCTCTCTGCCGTATGCGGCGATGCTCGCGGCGTTTCTGGTGCTGGCGTATTTCACTCGTGGCGACATCAACGGGCCGGCGACCCTGATGACCATGATCGTGTTCGCGCTCACGCTGCTGTTGATGGTGCGCCAGGCGGTAGTTTTGCGCGGCGACGCGCTGGTGCGCGAACGCCGAGCCACGCGCATGGTGGAAGCCCGCTATGCGTCGCTGATTGCGAACGCCTCGGACGTCATCATGATCGTCGCCGCGAACGGCGTACTGCGTTTCGCCTCCCCCGCGTCCGAGCGTACCCTGGGACTGAAGCCCGAGGAGATTACCGGTAAGAGCCTTCCGGAGTTGTGGGCGGGCGAGGACGGGGAAAAGCTACGCATGTTCCTGGCCGAAGTCGCTGCGACGACTTCCGGGACGGTCGGCCCCATCGAGCTGCGCATCGAGCGCGGCACCAAGCGCTATGTAATAGAGAGCGTCGGCAGCAACCTGACGGAGGATCCGGCCGTGCAGGGCCTGGCCCTCAACTTTCGCGACATCAGCGAACGCAAGGCGCTCGAGGAGCAGCTGCGGCAGCTGGCATTCCACGACCCGCTGACCCTGCTTGCCAATCGCAATCTGTTCCGGGACCGCGTGCAACACGCACTGACTCTCGCCCAGCGCGGACAGAGTTCCGTTGCGGTGATGTTCCTCGATCTGGACAATTTCAAGAACATCAACGATTCACTCGGTCACGATGCCGGCGACGAGATGCTGCAGGCGGTCGCGCAGCGGATCGTGAAGACCACCCGCTCCTCGGATACCGTCGCACGGCTCGGCGGCGACGAGTTCGCCGTGCTGCTGGAGGGGATCGCAACGAAGTCGGAAGTGGAGCGCCTGGCGGATGCATTGATCGAAACGCTCGATCTGCCATTCGCGCTCAACGGCACGGAGGTGCGCGTCGGCGCCAGCATCGGCGTGGCCTTCTCCACCCCCGAGGCCGGCGCCGAGACGCTGCTCAGCAACGCGGACATCGCGATGTACCACGCCAAAGCGGCGGGCAAGAATCGCCATATCACGTTTCAGCCGCAGATGCAGGACAAGCTGCACGAGCGCTTGCGCCTGGAGGCGGACATCGGTCGTGCGCTCGCCAATCAGGAATTCTTCCTCGAGTACCAGCCGATCGTCGATCTCGGCACCCGCAGCCTCCTCGGCGTCGAAGCGCTGGTGCGCTGGCGCCACCCTGAGGCAGGCGTATTGATGCCCGCCCGGTTCATCCAGGTGGTGGAGGAGTGTGGTCAGATCGACAAGCTCGGTCGCTGGGTGCTGAGGCAGGCGTGCCGCGACGTGTGTTCGTGGCGCAAAGGCATCGCCGGCGGCACGGGCCTGCGCCTCGCGGTGAATATCTCGGCCCGTCACCTGCAGCACGGCGAACTGGTGCAGGACGTCGCGCAGGCGCTGCACGAGTCGGGCCTGGAGGCGGGCAATCTGGTGATCGAGCTGACCGAGAGCACGATCATGTACAACACCGACGCGAACCTGCAGCGCTTTCACCGCCTGAAGGCGCTCGGCGTGCGACTGGCGATCGATGACTTCGGCACCGGCTACTCGTCGCTGTCCTACCTGCATCGCTTCCCGATCGACATTCTCAAGATCGATCGCTCTTTTGTGAGCAGCCTGACCAATTCAGACAACGGGCCTGAGCTGGCGCGCGCCGTCGTCACCCTCGGCGAAACGCTCGGACTCGACACCGTGGCCGAGGGAATCGAGCTTGAGCCACAGGTGGCCGCTCTGTTGGCGCTCGGGTGCGTGGCGGGGCAGGGGTTCCTGTTCGCCAAGGCCGGCTCGCTCGAGGAGCTGTCCAAGAGTCCGTTCGTCGCCCGGCGCAACGCGCTGTGGACGGCGCAATCCGCCCGCGAGGAGTTGTCCGCGACCGGCCGGTTCAAGGCATTGAAAGCCGTCCTCGGCCGCCGCACCGCGGGCGCCGCGTAGCCCCCGGGCAGCCTCGGCGTTCGCATCATTGCCGCGGAAAGCGGCCTCTGCTACAAATGTCCTCTCTCCTTGGGGAGTAGCCGCCCGGCGCGCAGCGGGCCGCACGTCAACATACTCGGGCGCAAGCCCGTGGCGTGCGGGGCCTTCGGGCAGTCTTGGCCCGCTCGGCTTGGAGTTTTCCCGATGGAAGCCTTCCTGGTTTCGGTCTCGACCGTTGCGTTCGCGGAGATGGGCGATCGCACTCAGCTCTTGTGCCTGATGCTGGCGGCCCACTACCGCAGGCCATGGCCGATCCTCGCGGGCGTGCTGTGCGCCACGCTCGCCAACCACGCGCTCGCAGGCCTCATCGGCGTGCGGCTCGGCCGGTTCCTGACACCCGTACTGCTGGATACGCTCGTGGGCGTCAGCATGATCGGGATGGCGCTCTGCAGTCTGAAACCCGACACGTTGCGGGAAGATGCGACGCAGGGCCGGCGGGCCAACGCCTTCATCGCGACCCTCATCGCGTTCTTTGTCGCCGAAATGGGCGACAAGACGCAGATTGCAACGCTGGCTCTGGCCGCCGCCTATGCCAACCTGCTTGCCGTAGTCGCCGGCACAACGGCCGGCATGCTGCTCGCCAATGCGCCCGTCGTGCTTCTCGGCAAAGTCTTCGCGGAGCGGCTGCCGCTGAAGGCGATTCAGTATGCGGCGAGCGCACTGTTCCTGGTACTCGGCGCGCTGTTCATCTTTCGCGCCGTGCACGGCGCGAGGTAGAGGCAACATCGGCGCGGTCTGATACGCTGCGCTCTCCATGCAGGCGAACGACCTAGAGGTTCTGCTCCGCTCGCGCGTGCCCATCATAGTCGTCGACTCGCGGGATGAGTCGCGCGTGCTCAAGGAGCTGGCGCGTGCCTGCGCGCTGCCCGCTGGCCCGCCGCCGATGCCCCGCACGCCAGGCGCGCCGCCTGCGAGCCTCGCGCGCGTGGGACTGCCGCTGTTTCGATGGACGGTGACCGACGGCCTGAAGCGCCTTGACGTGGAGGTCGGGCCGCCGCAGCGAACGCTCGCCGAGCCGCTTGACATCCTCAAGCACATTCGCGCCACGACCCTCGCCGGCGCCTATGCTCTGCTGGACTTTCATCCCTATCTGCGCGAACCGACCGTGGTGCGCCTGTTGAAGGACATCGCTCAGGACTACGATCAATGCGCCCGCACCATCGTGCTCATCAGCTACGAAACCGAGATTCCGCACGAACTGGAGCCCCTGTCTGCACGCGTGGTGCTCGCCTTGCCCGATCGCAACGAGCGTCGCCAGTTGGTGGAGGATGTCGCGCGCCAATGGATGCGCGCCAACCCGCGCCGGGCCGTCAAGATCGACGCGCGCGCGCTCGAGTTGCTGGTCGAGAACATGAGCGGACTGTCGGCCGCCGATACCCAGCGACTGGCGCGCAAGGCCATTTTCGATCACGGCGCGATCGAGGCCTCAGATATCCCCATGGTCATGCGCGCCAAGTACGAAATGTTGAACCATGCCGGAGTGCTGCGCTACGAGCATGACACCGCGGGGCTCACCGACGTCGGCGGACTGGCGAATTTCAAAGCCTGGCTGCAGAAGCGCTGTGCCGCGTTCGATGGCTCGGCTCCGGAGCTCGACGCTCCTAAGGGTGTATTGCTGCTGGGAGTGCAGGGGTGCGGCAAGAGTCTCGTCGCCCGCGCCAGCGCCGGCATTTTCAATATTCCGCTGCTGCGGCTTGATTGCGCGGCCTTGTTCGACAAGTACGTGGGCGAATCGGAGCGAAATCTGCGCGAGTCGCTGGCGTCGGCTGACGTGCTGGCGCCGTGTGTGCTGTGGATCGATGAGATCGAAAAAGGCTTCGCCGCGGGGGACTCCGACGGCGGTGCGACCCGCCGGGTATTGGGGGCGTTCCTGACCTGGCTTGCAGAGAAGAGCAGCCGCGTGTTCGTGGTCGCCACGGCCAATGACATTGAGACGCTGCCTCCGGAACTGATTCGCAAGGGGCGGTTTGATGAGATTTTCTTCGTCGATCTGCCCAATCCGGGCACGCGCGCGGAGATCATGAGGATCCATGCGGCCAAGCGCGGCATCGCACTCGATGCCCCGACACTTGACGCGCTCGCGCGCGCCTGCGAGGGTTTCTCCGGCGCCGAAATCGAGCAGGCAATCGTGGCGACGCTCTATACCGCGCACGCACGCCATGTCCCGCCCGACGCAAAGCTCCTCGCCGCCGAGATCGGCGCCACGCGCCCGCTGTCCGTCGTCATGGCGGAAAGCGTGGCGGCACTGCGCGAGTGGGCTAAGGATCGTACGGTCCCGGCCGAGTAGCCGGGCGGCCCTGCACGAATCGTCGGCGGGCAGTCGGAGCACATGATTGAGCAACGCGATCCCGTTCTCGTCCGAGTGCCCCAAATGCAATCAGGAGCGTGTGCAGACAGCGTACTGCCGCGATGAGCTGCGGCAACTTCTCGGCTCGGGCGCCGAGATCGAAGCATACTGCATGAGCTGTGATCGGGTGTGGCCCATTTCCGTTGAAGAGCGCGCAGATCTCGCGCAGGCGCTCAGTCGTTAGCGAGGCCTCCGCGACCGGCACGCGCTACAATCGTTGCGGGCGAAGGAGGCACCTGACATGCGGCATTTTTATTCTCTGGTAACGCTCGCCATCGCGACGGCGGCAGTTACAGGCTGTAGCGACGGGGTAAACGGCGACGTGACCGCAACCCAAAACGGCGCCAGCACGGTCAACGGCTCGGTACACGTGATGCCGGCCGGCCTGCACAGCGGCGGCGTATCGACCGTCAACGGCTCCGTACATATCGATGACAGTGCGACGGTCGGCGGAGCCAGCACCGTGAATGGCGGGATCGATATGGGCGCGCATGCCTCCGCGGACTCCCTCTCCACGGTGAACGGCGCGGTCACGCTGCAGGGTGGAGCTCACGTTGCCCATGCGGTCACGACCGTGAACGGTGGGATCAATCTGCAGAGCGGCGCGGAGGTTGCCGGTTCGGTCAGGAACGTCAACGGCCGTATCGCGCTGGCCGGGGCTCACGTGGCCGGCGGCCTGCGGACCGTCGGCGGGGACATTGATGTCAGGGGCGGGTCGCACGTCGAAGGTGGCATCCTTGTGGACAAGGACAACAGCTTATTCAATTGGAACCGCAGCGTGCCGCGTATCGTGATCGGGCCCGGTGCCGTGGTGCAGGGGGATCTGCGCTTCGAGCGCGAGGTGAAACTCTACGTGAGCGACAAGGCAACCATCGGACCGGTCAGCGGTGCGAAGGCGGTGCGCTTTTCCGGCGACAGTCCGCCTGGATGATGGCGGCTCTGCCCGCTGCACGGTGCACCGGGTAGCGCACTAAAGCATTGCCTTGATCCAGCGATCGACTTCATCCAGGTCGTACGGCTTGGCAATGAAGCCGTGCGTTTTGCCCGTTGCCACACTACCTGCTTCCTGGGGTGCCCCGGAGGTTAAGAGGAGCGGCACGCTCGGATGAAACTCCGCGAGCCATTCTCCAAACGCAAGCCCGCTCAGGCTTCCCGGCATGTTGATATCGGAGAACACGACGTCCACGCACCTCCCGGCTGCGAGCACGCTGATGGCTTCCGTCGAATTTTCGGCTTCGATGACCCGATACCCCATTTCGCGCAGATACTCCGCGGCGCTGTAGCGGGTCGAAAAGTCATCCTCAATGATCAGCACGACGCGCCTTTTGCGCGCCCCTTCGTGCCCCGACGAGGCCTCGGTGTTGCTGCCCATTCTGGACTACAGGTCTCTCAGGATTTCTTGGCTGTCGATCGTCGGCGCTCGAGCAGCAGATGGATCCGCCTGGCCACATCCGCAGCCTGGTAGGGTTTTTTCATGGGACCTTCCTCGCACAGATCCTTGGCTTTCTCGGCCGCTCCTGCGACGCCCGAGGTGAGGATAACGTCGATTTCGGGGTGAATCTGTCGGAGGCGTCTGGCAAGAGCAAATCCGTCGGTTCCCCCTGCCAGCTGAACCTCTGAAAACACGACGTCAAGACGGGCGCCGGCGGCGATGACAGTCCACACATCCTCGGCTACCACTCCT
>CATPBM010000368.1 GCA_955652625.1 uncultured Steroidobacteraceae bacterium | reverse complement strand
GGCGTGGGCACCACGGCCCTCTCGGGTCAGCTACGCATCGACCGGCCGCTCGGCGAGGAGGCGCGCGCGCTGCTGCAGTCGCAGATTTCGCGCGGCTACGATGAGTTCCTGCAGCGCGTGGCCGCAGGGCGCAAGAAAACCCGCGAGCAGGTCGACACCATCGCCCAGGGGCGCGTGTGGGCCGGCTCGGACGCTCATCGCCTGGGGTTAGTGGATCAGCTGGGCTCCTTCAATGATGCGCTCAAAGCCGCCGCACGGCGCGCCAAGCTCACCAGCTACGCCGCCGAATTCCTCGAGCCCGAACTTACCTGGACGCAGCAGCTGGCGCTGCAGCTGAGGTCGCGCCTGGCGGGCGCACTGTGGAGCGAAAGCTCCAGCGAGCGTGCCCTCACACAGATCGCGCAGCGCCTGGACCCGGTGACGCGTGAGGCGGCACGGCTGGCCCGCTTCAGCGTTCCGAACCGCCTCTACGCCTACTGCTTCTGCGAATTGCGTTAGCTTTAGAACGCCAGCCAGACGAAGCCGAACAGCGCGTTGTTGTCGCTGGCGGAGCGGCCGAAACCGTCGTAATTGGAACTGCCGCCGTTGAAGCGCTGGTAGGCGGTGTATTGCAGCCCGAGCCGTACGTTGACCCAGGGGCTCGCGAACGATCCGGCCTTGCCGAAAGGCACGAATTCCAGCCGCAGCGTGTAGCCGCGGCTGGCAGGTGAGCCCGAGGCACTGCCGAAGATCGGATGCGGTGCGAACAACACCCGATTCGTGCTGCCGCGGGTATTGAACAGGCCCACCGAGCCGACCCAGGTCTGGTGTATGACGTAGCTCACATCCGCGGTCAGCGT
This sequence comes from uncultured Steroidobacteraceae bacterium, assembly GCA_955652625.1. Classification (GTDB taxonomy): domain Bacteria; phylum Pseudomonadota; class Gammaproteobacteria; order Steroidobacterales; family Steroidobacteraceae; genus 13-2-20CM-66-19. Next base: position 2,784 of record CATPBM010000368.1, on the reverse strand, counting down.
ATCCAGGCTGTTGGAAATGGCGTCGGAGTTGTGAGTTGCAAAGCTCGCATCCAGGTGCCGATCCTCGTGGATCCATGCCAGGTGCGCATCGATCGCCGGCTGTGCGGCTGCGGTGAACTGGTAGCTCGCGTCCAGGCCGTAATCCGTGGAGCGGTCGGTATCCGTGGTGGTGGGGAAGAGGTGCTGCCTGGCACTCAGTCCGATGACCCCGACCGCGAAATAGTGTGCCCCCTGCTGCTTCTGGAGCGTGGCGCGCATATAAGGCGCCGCTCCCGACAGATGCGCGCTCGCGCCGGCCGCGCCCAGATTGGCGAGCCATTTCTCCGAGAGTCCGCGGTAAGCGCCCAGTTCCAGATAGAGCCGGTTATCGATCATTGAATACACGCTCGTCCCGAGCACCGACTGAGCGAGGAAGCCGCGGATCAGCTGCGCGGCGGTCGGATGGGCCCCCAGTTGGGGCGCCACGTACGGAAAGCCCCAGATGGGCGTCGAATTCCACAAGTCCTGCACGGTGGGATCGTTGTTGATGTCGAGCCCTGCAACCACAGCATGTCCGCCGAGCTCCAGCGTGCGCGCGTAGCGCACATCCATGTTGTCCCAGGAGGTGTGCCTGCGGACCCCGTCGTAGGTGCCTTTGACGAATGCTCCCAGGTGATCGGAAATGCGCCCTGCCAGAAACAGGCTCGCAGTCTGCAGGATAAAGTTCTCCTTGTCCGAGAACGGTGACGGAGCGGGCACTGCCTTGCTGGGGTTGTCGTATGCGGCCACGATCGTGGCTGCCACAGGAATTCTCAGACTTCCATCCGGCTTTGCGAATGTGTAACCGTTCAGCTTGAACTGCCGGCCGTATTCGGTGAGCGCGGGGCCAAAGGCGGTGATGTGGCACTGGGCGCACGGCAGGCCGGTCTGACTGGCGAAACTCGGGACCGCTGAGGCTTGCCGTGGGATCGCCGTCAACACCGCCAGGAATGCGAAGGCGCAGATCGAGGTCATTGCGCCTGCGCAGCTGTGGCGTCTGCGAATCATCCGCGTAACCCTCATCCCCGGAGCCCTCCCTTTGACTGTGCAGGCAGTCAGTGGAGTAAGTGGTCCGGAAATTCCGCAGGGTTCAGTTGGCGGCGCACTCCCGCAACGTGAGGGGGACTTAAAGGGTCGACCAGTCGAGGATAACCTTGCCGGATTTTCCCGACCCCATGGTCTCGAAACCCTTCTGGAATTCCTGCACGGGGAAATGATGGGTGATGATCGGATCGAGCTTCAGTCCGCTCTGCAGCAGGCTCGCCATTTTGTACCAGGTCTCGAACATCTCACGGCCGTAGATGCCTTTCAGGGTCAGGCCCTTGAAGATCACCTGGTTCCAGTCGATGGCCGTTTCCCCAGGGGGAATGCCGAGAATGGCGATCGATCCGCCGTGGTGCATGGTGCGCAGCATTTCACGAAATGCCGCCGCGTTGCCCGACATCTCGAGCCCGACGTCGAAACCCTCCTGCATCCCCAGGTCTTTCATCGTCTGATCGAGCGACTCGCGCTGCACGTTGATGGCGCGCGTGGCGCCCATGCGCCGCGCAAGGTCCAGGCGATAGTCGTTGACGTCGGTCACCACCACGTGCCGCGCACCGGTGAAGCGCGCGATCGCGGTCGCCATGATCCCGATGGGACCGGCGCCGGTGATGAGCACGTCCTCGCCGACCATGTTGAAGGCGAGCGCGGTGTGGGTGGCATTGCCGAAGGGATCCAGAATCGAGGCGATGTCGTCCGGGATGGAGTCCGGGAGCTTGAAGGTATTGTCCGCCGGAATGGCCAGGTACTCGGCGAACGCGCCCGGGCGGTTGACCCCCACGCCGACGGTGTTACGGCACAGATGACGGCGGCCGGCGCGGCAGTTGCGGCAATAGCCGCAGGTGATGTGTCCCTCGCCCGAGACGCGGTCACCCTTCGCAAGCCCCTTCACCTCCGAGCCCATCTCGACGATACGCCCGCAATACTCGTGGCCAACGGCCATGGGTACCGGGATGGTCTTCTGCGCCCACGCGTCCCAGTTATAGATGTGCATGTCGGTGCCGCAGATCGCGGTCTTTGCGACCTCGATGAGGACGTCGTTGTGACCGACCTGGGGCTCGGGGATGTCCTCGAGCCAGATGCCCGGAGCGGCCTGCTGTTTGACCAGTGCTTTCATGTGATCACACCCAGTTCGCGCCCAACGCCGGTGAAGGCCTCCAGCGCACGCTCGAGCTGCTGTCGGGTGAGCGCGGCGGACATCTGGGTGCGGATGCGGGCCTGACCCTTGGGCACCACCGGATATGAGAAGCCGATAACGTACACACCACGCGCCAGCAGCGCGTCGGCCATGCTACCTGCGAGCGCGGCGTCCCCGAGCATGAGCGGGATGATCGGATGCTCACCGGGCTTGAGACTGAAGCCCGCGCGGGCAAGGCCGGCACGGAAGAAGCGGGTGTTCTCGAACAGCTGCGCCCGCAGCTGCGGCGTGCGCTCCAGCAGCTCGAGCACCGCGATGCTCGCGGCGGCCACCACCGGCGGGATGCTGTTGGAGAAGAGATAAGGACGGGAGCGCTGGCGTAGCCACTCGATGACTTCCCGTCGCGCGGCGACGTAGCCCCCGCTGCCGCCTCCCAGCGCCTTGCCGAGTGTGCCGGTGAGGATGTCGATGCGCGCGGCGACTCCGCAGTGCTCGGGGGTGCCGCGCCCGGTGGCGCCCATGAAACCGGTGGCGTGCGAATCGTCGACCAGTACCAAGGCGTCGTAACGGTCAGCCAGCGCACAGAT
>CATPBM010000367.1 GCA_955652625.1 uncultured Steroidobacteraceae bacterium | reverse complement strand
TCCCACGGCCGTGACAGGTTCGCCTGATAGATATCCCCGGCGCGCACATACTCCTTGGCGCGCTGCACGCGCGCCAGGTACGCCGCAGGCTCCTCCTCGCGCACCTGCTCGATCCTCAGGCCGTCCTCACTGTCCTGCTCGTGGGCGGCGGCCTGGGCGTCGGCTGCGACGCGCTCCATGGCCTCGCTCGCCCGGGCTTCCGCCACGATGCACACGCGCCGGCGCCGCAGGTCGTGGACGAGCGCGCAGGGCGTGCGCAGAGCGAACGCCTGCCAGGGAAGCGGCGTGCGCGGCAGCGCGAGCTGCGGCTCGATTTCGGACGCCAGCTCGTAGCCCAGAAACAGCGCCCAGCCGCCCGCAAACCGCAGCGCATCGCCGCCCGCGCCTGGCTCATCCGCGGGCGCCGGCACGCAGCCCTCGGCGCGCCACCAGTTCTCGAGCGCCGCCAGAAAGCCCGCGCCCTGCGGCACGAATCCTTCCGCGCCGAGCTGCCCTTGCGCGCTCAGCCACAGCGCGGCGCTGGGCGCGGCGAGCAGCACGCTCGCCTCGCTCAGCGGACCGGTGGCGGCACTGTCGAGCAGCAGCGGATAGCGCTCCGGATGACGCGCCGCCAGACGGCGCAGTACTGCGGGCGGAACGTCAAGCTCACGGACCAGGGGCGCGCGCGTGGGAAGCTTACCTTCGACGGAATGGGTTCAGGCGCTGAAGCGTCGGAAGATCATTGAGCCGTTGGTGCCGCCGAAGCCGAATGAGTTCGAGAGGCTGATATCGATCTTCATGCGGCGCGCGCTGTTGGGGACGTAGTCCAGATCGCATTCCGGATCGGGCGTGTGGTAGTTGATGGTCGGCGGGGCGACTCCGTCGCGGATGGCGAGCACGGAGAAAATAGCCTCCACGACCCCCGCCGCGCCCAGCAGGTGCCCGGTCATGGACTTCGTCGAGCTCACCGCCAGGCGCCTGGCGTGCTCGCCGAAGGCACGCTTCATGGCCACGGTCTCGGCCTTGTCGCCGAGCTGGGTCGAGGTCGCGTGCGCATTGACGTACTGCACCTCCTCAGGGCCCAGGGCGGCGTCGCGCAGCGCATTGACCATGGCGAGGCGTGCGCCCTCCCCGTCCTCCGGGGGCGCGGTGATGTGGTAGGCATCCCCGCTCATGCCAAAGCCCACGAGCTCAGCGTAGATGCGTGCGCCGCGTGCCCGGGCATGCTCCAGCTCCTCGAGGATCACGGCTCCCCCGCCATCGCTCAACACGAAGCCGTCGCGGTCCTTGTCCCAGGGGCGGCTGGCCTCGGCCGGCGCATCGTTGCGCGTGGACAGGGCCTTCGCCTGGCCGAAGCTGCCGAGGCCGCAGCGCGTGGTCGCCATTTCCCCACCGCCGGCGACGATCACGTCGGCATCCCCGTATTGAATGGTGCGCATCCCAAGCCCGATGGCATGCGTCGAGGTCGTGCAGGCCGTCACGACGCCGAGGTTCGGGCCTTTCAATCCATAGCGGATGGAGAGATGGCCCGCGATCATGTTGATTATGGTTGCGGGCACGAAGAACGGCGAGATCTTGCGGGGACTCATCGCCTTGAGGTACTCGCTGTATTCGGCCTCGATAGTGCCGAGGCCGCCGATGCCGGCGCCGCACACCGCCCCGCAACGCGTGGGATCCGTCTCGGCAAAGTCCAGCCCCGAGTCGCTGACCGCCTGCACGCCCGCTGCGACGCCGTAGTGCATGAACTCGTCCATGCGGCGGGCTTCCTTGGGCGGGATGTACTGGCTGACGTCGAAGTCGCGCACCGCGCCGCCGAAGCGCACTGGAAATGCCGACACGTCAAAGCGCGTCACCGGGCCGATGCCGCTCTGTCCGCGCAGGATGGCGTCCCATGCCGACTGAACAGTGCTCCCGACCGGGGAGATGATGCCCAGACCCGTTATGACGACGCGGCGCTTGCTCACAAACTACCTGTAGGCGCCTGGAAGAGAATCAGGATTTGCTGCGGCGCTCGTTGATGTAGTCGATGGCCTGGTGGACGGTGGTGATCTTCTCGGCGTCCTCATCCGGGATCTCGATCTCGAATTCCTCTTCGAGGGCCATTACCAGCTCGACTGTGTCGAGTGAATCGGCTCCCAGGTCATCGACGAACGATGCATCGTTCGTGACCTGTTCCTGTTTGACGCCCAGCTGTTCGGCAACGATGGCTTTGACCTGCTGCTCAACTGTGCTCATTAGCGGTTGGTCCTTGTGTGGGCTTATTGAAAGGGTGGCCCCGCGCCTCACCCGGAAGGGGGGCAGCGGGCGCGGTATTGTAGGGGAACACCCCCCCGGGTGCCACTCGCTTGGGTCCGGCGCGAGTGATTGTTTTTACTCGTGAAACTGACTGACCGGTTCGCCTTGGGCAGCCGCCATGCCCGAACCTTTGTGGCGCAAGACCAACGCCCTGGTGCTTCAGGACATGTACATGCCGCCGTTCACGTGCAGGGTCTGCCCGGTGATGTAGGTGGCCTGTGGCGACACGAGGAAGAGCACTGCCATGGCGATGTCCTCGGGTGCTCCGAGGCGTTCCATCGGGATCTGCGCAAGCAGCGCCCCGCGCTGCTCCTCGTTCAGGGCGCGTGTCATATCCGTATCGATGAAGCCCGGCGCCACGGCGTTCACCGTGATGCCCCGGGTCGCGAGTTCTCTGGCGAGTGACTTGGTAAATCCCAGCAGGCCCGCCTTGGCGGCAGCGTAGTTGGCCTGCCCGGGATTTCCGGTGACGCCCACGACGGAAGTGAGATTGACGATCCGTCCGCGGCGCTCCTTCATCATGCGCCGCACGCACGCCTTGGACAGGCGGAACACGGCGGTGAGATTGGTGGCGATCACCGCATCCCAGTCCTCCGGCTTCATGCGCAGCAGCAGCGTGTCGCGGGTAATGGCGGCGTTGTTGACGAGGATGCTCGGCAGCTCCGTGCGCTTTTCGAGCTCCTCCACGAGCGCATCGATCGAGGCGGGATCACCGGCATCCAGCACCACTCCGCGGCCGTTGCACCCGTGCGACGCGAGCGCGGCGCTGAGCTTCGCAGCACCCTCGGCGCTGGTCGCGGTGCCGATGATGCGGGCGCCCGCGCGACCCAAGGCGAGTGCGATCGCATGGCCGATGCCGCGCGAGGCACCGGTGACCAGGGCGATGTCGTTCTCAAGCATGCGGACTCTCCCTTAAGGTTGCGGCCAGCGCCGCATCGACAGACGCCGGATCCTCGAGCGCGAGGAAACTTAAGTCAGCGCGCCGCTCGATGCGGCGGTTCAGTCCCGTGAGCACCCTGCCCGGCCCACACTCGATGACCTGCGCGAGCCCCGGCTGCGCTGCGACGGCCCGCAGCGTCTCCGGCCAGCGCACCGGACTTGATATCTGGCGCACGAGGACCTCGCGGATGTCGGCAGGCCTCTCGTGCGCTCTCGCATCGACCGCGCTCACGTAGCGAATGGCCGGCGTGCGCACGTCCAGCCCAGCCAGACGCTCACCGAGGCGCTCGCCG
>CATPBM010000366.1 GCA_955652625.1 uncultured Steroidobacteraceae bacterium | reverse complement strand
GTACAGGACAGCGGGCCTGGTTTCAAGAGCGACTCTGCACCGCCGCTATTGCGTGCACTAAAGGAGGCCACCGACGAGGCGCATGGGGTGGAAGAGCGCGCCGAAATCGCCGGCGACCCATCCGCCAACGCCGCACCGCTGCCGGCACTGGCTTCGCAATCACCTGCGCGCGCGCCGCACGACCTCCAGGGCGAGGGGATTGGCCTTTCGATCGTGAAACGACTGTGTGAGCTGCTCGATGCGAGCCTGGAGCTCGAGTCCGCTACCGGCAAGGGCACCACCATTCGTGTGGTGTTCCCGCGAGTGTATGCGAAGTAGCCAGCCCATTGGCTGAGACAGCGCCAGCCACCCCGCCGCATCGGATGCGAGTCGGACGTGAGCTTCGCGAGACAAATCGACGCTTCTACGACCTGCTGTGGTCCGGTGCCCGCCTGATCGAGCCGCAACGGTTCAACACCTGGCCGCTCGTACGCACCCTGGTGTCCGCATCCGGTCGAAGGCTCGAAGTCGCTCCCGGGCTGAGACCCCGGCTACCGATCGAGGGAACGCAGTTCGTAGACATCAGTGCGCCGGCCCTGGCCAAGCTTCGCGGCCGCGGTGCGCATGTCGTGCTCGGCGACGTGAGCGCGCTGCCCTTCACCGCTACGGCCTTCGATCTGGTATGCGCGCTCGATATCATAGAGCACGTCGACGATGATGATGGCGCACTGTCGGAGCTATCGCGGGTGGCGCGCGCGGGCGGCACGGTGCTGATCTCAACGCCGCTGCACGCGGCGCAGTGGACGTCGTTCGACGATTTCGTTGGCCACAAGCGACGTTACGAGCCGGCGCAGTTGCTCGCGAAGCTGGCGCAGCATCACCTGGCGGTGGAAGCCAGTGCTGTGTTTGGGATGAAGCCGCGCTCCTCATTCCTCGTCGACCTGGGTATGTGGTGGCTCACGCATCATCGGGAGCGGGCCATGTGGTGGTACAATCGCGCGCTGATGCCGCTCGGATTGCGCTTCCAGAAGGAGCTGAAGCTCACCCCGGGAATGGTGGCGACCCAAGAGGTCGATGAGATCCTGCTCGTGTGCCGACGCTCGCACTAGGATCACGCAACCACTCGAGCACCGCCCATGCAAGCCTGGATATCCGATTTGGCGGCGCACGGCTACTCAATTCTGTTCGCGGTTGTATTTCTGGAGGCGGTCGGGCTGCCGGTGCCGGCCGCACTGGCGTTGTTGATCGCGGGTGCGGCAAGCGCACACGGTTCATTACAGGGCTCGTACGCGCTGGCCGCAGCGCTGATGGCGATGCTCAGCGGCGACACATTGATGTTCTTCGCCGGCCGCTACACCGGATGGTGGCTGCTGGGCATACTTTGTCGCATCTCGCTGAACCCCGAATCCTGCATCCTGCGGTCGGCGGATTCGTTCTATCGGCGCGGCCGCATGCTCCTCGTGATGGCGAAGTTCATTCCCGGAATCAACACCATGGCGCCCCCGCTCGCAGGGTGCATGAATATGCGGCTGGGGCAGTTCCTCGGTCTGGACGCGGTGGGTGCCGCGCTCTATGTCTGCACGTACTTTGCAGTCGGCTTCGCGTTCAGCGGTGCGCTTGCAGCGGTGACCAGCACCTACCGCCTGGTCGGCCGGGTCATGGGCTGGGCCGTTATCGGCCTGGTTGTTATCTATCTGGCGTTGCTGTTGTGGCGCTGGATCAGGGAGGGTGCGCGGCGCGCGGTTACCTTTGCGGTGCCTGCCGAAGCTGCGCAGGCAATGGCCGCTGGAGCCTGCGTCTACGACGTCCGCAGTCACGGCTATCTTGACCGCAAGGCGCTGCGCATCAGGGGATCCAGGAGGCTGGATCCCCACACTCTGCACCGGTCCCACGAAGAAATCCCGCAGGGTCAGCTGGTTTTTGTGTACTGCACCTGCGTTCGCGAAGCGACCAGCGCGCGCGTCGCGCGGGAACTCGACAGAAACGGCGTTCACGTGGCAGTCATCAAAGGCGGTCTGCGTGCCTGGAAGAAGGCGGGTCTGCCAACTGAAGCCGTGCCGCCTGAGGAGATGGCCCTGCTTCCGGCGTTCAGCTAGCGGCAGACCTGCTTGGCCGCATCCCGGCGACCCGCAATTTCGTGTAGCGCAGTGCCGCACGCAGTTGCGCTGTCACGGAAGAGCTCGAGCACGTGGCGGTGAGCTCCTCGAAGTGTGAGAGGAGCGGCTAACCTCCCGGCGGGGCGAGACCTAGCTGCTTGCGCGCTTCGGAGGCAGATAGCACACGAGCACCGAGCAACTGCACGATCGCGGCCCCACGCTCCACCAGTTGAGCGTTGGTCGCGAGCACGCCCTTTTCAAGGTAAAGGTTATCTTCCAGACCCACGCGGACATTGCCCCCAAGCAGCACGGCCTGGGCGAGCATTGGCATCTGCATGCGGCCGACGCCAAAGGCTGACCACTGCACCTCGTGCGGGAGGGCGTCGCGCATCGCCTTCATCGCCTCCGTCGTGGCTGGCGCGCCGTACTTTATCCCGAGGCACAGCTGGAACAAGGCCGGCTCATCGATGAGGTCTTCAGCGATAAGGTGCTTGGCGAGCTCGATGTGCCCGAGCTCGAAGACCTCGATCTCGGGACGGATGGATCTTCTGCGGTACTCTTGAGCGATGTGACGCAAGTAGCGTGGCGTCGTGCCGTACAGGGCTTCATCGAAGTTCAGCGATCCGCAGTCGAGGCTGGCGATCTCAGGCCGCAGCTGGATGATATGCGCGATGCGTTCAGCTGGGCCCACAAAGTCAGTTCCGGTGCCGAAATTCAGCGGCGCATCGTCGGGCCCCAGCACCAGATCACCGCCCATGCCTCCGGTCAGGTTGATGATCAGCTCGTTATTTTTGGAGCGGATCCGTTCGAAAACCTCGCGGAAAAGCGCCGGGTCGCGGCTCGGGGCGCCCGACACCGGATTGCGAACATGTAGGTGCACGATGGCTGCGCCGGCGGAATGCGCATCGAGCGCTGATGCCGCGATCTGCTTAGGCGTGACGGGGACGTGGGGGCTTTTCTTCACCGAATCGCCCGAGCCCGTGACGGCGCAGGTGATAAAGACCGCGTTGGTTAGCACCGCTGCCTCCCGAAGGCCCGAAACGAGCCCATGGCGCCGTTCGCTCGCCGATGAGTTATGCAGGCGCCCGGTGCGCGAAATACCTGGAGCATAGCGCGAAAGCGCTGGCAGTATGCCATCAGCTTCCGCTGCTGCTGAGAGCGTTGAGCGATGACCGTTAGCGTCTTGTTGGTGGTGCTGCTGGGTGCATTCCTGCATGCGAGCTGGAATCTGCTCGTGAAGGCTGCGCAGGACACGCGTCTCGCCACGGCGGGGGTTTACATCGGCGGCGGGCTGATTGCCGCCGCGGCCTTGCCGTTTCTGCCGGCACCGGCCCCGGCGAGCTGGCCGTATAT
>CATPBM010000365.1 GCA_955652625.1 uncultured Steroidobacteraceae bacterium | reverse complement strand
GGCGTAGTCGATATGCAGGAACTCGTTGGGGCCGTGCGCGTTGGCGCCGGGACCCAGCACCCCGGTGATGAAGAACTGGGTGCGCGGGAAGCGCTCGCCCAGCATGCCCATGAAGGGAATGGTTCCCCCGCAGCCGATGTGCACGGCGTCCCGACCATAGACCGCGCGCGAGGCGCGCTCGATCGACTCCTCCAGCCACGGGGCAAACGGGGGCGCGTTCCAGCCGCCGGTGGCCGAACCCCCATCGAAGCTGACCAGTGCGCCGTAGGGCGGCTCGTGCTCGAGCGCCTCGCGCACCGCCTGCATGGCGCGCGCGGCGTCGCAGGTAGGCGGCAGGCGCAATGAAAGCTTGGCGGCGAGTTCGGGCAAGAGGACATTGCCGGCCGAGCCGACCGGTGGCAGGCCGTCGGCGCCGGTCACCGCGAGCGTGCCGCGCCAGGTGCTGTTGATAAGGAGTTCCATCGGGTCGTTGGACACGGGCTGCGCACCTTTGACCCACGGAAGTTTCCCGGCCACTGAAGCTCCCAGCACCTGCGCGGCCGCGCTCGCCTGGGCACGCCGGTCGGCCGGCATGGTGACGTGCAGCTCATCGAGCAGCAGGTCGCCGGTGATCGGATCCTCGATGCGCGCCAGGAGCTGCTCGAGGATGCGAAATGGGGTCGGCGCGATGCCGGTGGCCATCCCTGAGTGCACGCCCTCGGTCAGCACACGTACCGTCAGGGTGCCCACGAGATTGCCGCGCAGCGAAGTGGTGCACCACACCTGCTGGTAGTTGCCACACTCCGCGTCCAGGCATACCACCAGCGAGGGCTCGCCGATGGCGTCACCGAGAGTGGCAAGGTGCGCGGGCAGGTCGCTGCTGCCGCTTTCCTCACACGCTTCGATGAGCACAAGACAGCGCGGCAGCCGCACCTTCTGCTCCTTGAGCGCGGCGATGGCAGTGAGGGAGCTGAAGACGGCGTAGCCGTCATCGGCGGCGCCGCGACCGTAGAGCTTGCCCTCACGGATCACCGGCTCCCAGGGCCCGAGCCCGGGCAGCCAGCCGGTGAACTCCGGTTGCTTGTCCAGGTGCCCGTAGAGCAGCGCGCAGCCGGGCACCTCGCCGGGTACGTCCACGAGCAGCAGGGGCGTCCTGCCGGGCAAGCGGCGCACCTCCACGCGGGCGCCGGGCACGGGCTGCTTGCGGCACCAGTCCGCCATGAGCGTGATCGCCGCTTCCATGTGACCGTTGCGCTCCCATTGCGGATCAAAATCCGGCGACTTGTTGGGAATGCGCACGTACGCGACCAGGCGCTCGAGGATGGAGTTGTCCCAGGTCCCGTCGATCGAAGCGCTCAGTCGCTTAAGGTCCACGCTTTTCCTCAGTCTCTTATATTACAATAACTTAGGGATGCAATTGCGAGACGATTCTCAAGAGCGCAACACACTCTGCGCGGGCGCCTCCGGGAGTTGAAACAGCGCGCGCGCCGCGCCCGTGCTGGAGCGTGACACGTATTGCACCGTTTCGCCGCGGGCGCGCGCCACCGCCGCCGCAATCTGCGGAAGATACGCCGGCTCATTGCGCCGCGAGGCGGGTTTGGGCCTGAGGTCGCGCGGCAGGAGATACGGGCCATCGGTCTCGAGCAGCAGGCGCTCCGCGGGGATCTGCGGCATGAGCGCACCGAGATGCGCGCCCCGGCGCTCATCACAGATCCAGCCGGTGATGCCGATTGCAAGTCCAAGCTGCAGATAACAACCGAGCTCCTCCGCCGTGCCGGTGAAGCAGTGCGCCACGCCGCGCCAGCGTGCAGCGTGCTCGCGCAGGATCGCGGCGAAATCGGCGTGCGCGTCGCGCTGATGCAGGAACACGGGTTTGCCGACCCGCGCGGCGAGCTCGAGCTGGCGGTGAAAGGCCTCGCGCTGCGTCTCACGCGGTGAGAGATTCCTGAAATAATCGAGGCCGCATTCACCGACGGCTACGACCTCGGGCTGGCGCGCAAGTTCCTCGAGCTCCGCCACGCGCGCGCCGCTCAGTTCCCCGGCGTGGTGCGGGTGAACGCCCGCGGTGGCAAACAGGCCTCCAGGATGCTGGCGCGCGAGCGCGATCGCGCCGACGGTACTCGCAAAGCCGGAGCCGGTGACGATCATCTGTGTGACACCAGCACCGCGGGCGCGGGTGATCACCGCCTCGCGATCGGCATCGTAGCTGTCGTGCGCGAGATTGACCCCGATGTCGATGAGCTCCGCCGCCGGCTGCGCCCGGGCGACAGGTGGCGATGAGGCTGTGCTATGGTTTTGCATGGGACGCGCACATTGTACTGAACGATGACGAAGAGAGACGCTCACAGCCGCGGCCGCCGGCACCGGTGGCATCGCACCGTGGCGATTTCGGCAGTGCTGCTCGTGTGCGGCGCGGCCGCGGGCGATGACAGCTCGTGGCGCGACATCGAGAGCCGCATTCAGTACAGCTATTACACCGAGGATGCGCCGGCACTCAGGAACCTCGCCGGTGTGCTGGCCGCCGAGGAATCGCGCGACAAGCTGCACGGCTACTACGCGGCGCTTCTTGACTGGCGCTTGGCGCTGCTCACTGCGCGTAGCGCACCGGCCGCCGCTGGTGCCTCCGCGGCGCGGCTTGCACAGCGCTGCGTGAGCGAGGCCGACACCGCGCTGTCAGCGCAGGCGGATTTTGCCGATGCGCTGGCGCTGCGCTCCGCGTGCCTGGCCGCGCCGCTCGCGGGCGGCGGGCTGCGTGGGCCGTTTTCGGGCCGGCGGGCCCGCAAGGATCTGGAGCGTGCTCTGCAACTCTCGCCGCGCGATCCGCGGGTGCTGCTGCTCGATGCGCTGAGCGACTACCAGCTCGCTCCGGCGCAAGGGGGCAACAAGGAACGCGCGCTCGCGAAGCTGCGGCAGGCGGTCGCCGCCTTTGAAGCCGAGCGCGGCGCTGTGGAGCATCTGCCCGGTTGGGGGGCGGCGGACGCGTATCTGTTTCTGGCGCACGACCTGCTCGATCACGGCGATCCGGTGGCGGCGCGCGATGCGCTCGAGCGCGCACTGCTGATCGCGCCGCAGTTTGCGCAGGCGCGCCGGCTCATGGCGAAGGTGACCTCCGGCTGACAGCCCGGCGTTGCCGGACGCGTGCACGCCGAGCCGCCAACTGACATTTGTCAAGTGCCACTCGTGTCATCTCATACAG
>CATPBM010000364.1 GCA_955652625.1 uncultured Steroidobacteraceae bacterium | reverse complement strand
GCCAACGGCCGAATCCTGTCACACCGCGGGTGGACTCACGAACGTGGCAAAAAAAGACTGCCAGCGGTGGTGCACAAAGGATTCGTCGCCCCAGGTGGCGCAGTGGTCAGAATCACCAATCTTTCGGCTTTCTGCCGCGCTTGCGGCCTGTCTCGTGTCCACATGTTCCAATTGAAGAGCGGCAAGCGCCCAAGCCACAAGGGCTGGACCTGGAAGCATGATGCAGATCGCGCATTTGAATAGCGACGGCACGCCGAAGTATACGAATCATCTCGCGACCGAGACGAGCCCGTATCTCAGGAAGCACGCGCACAACCCCGTGGATTGGCATCCCTGGGGCAGCGCTGCCCTTGAACTGGCGCGTGCGCAGAAGAAGCCGATTCATCTGAGCGTCGGTTATCACGCTTGCCATTGGTGCTCTGTACTTGAGAAAGAGAGCTTCGAAGACGAAGCTACGGCGCGGATCCTCAACGAGCACTTCGTCAACATCAAAGTCGATCGCGAGGAGCGCCCCGACATCGACCGCATCTACCAGATCGCGCAGCAGATGCTCACGCAACGCAGCGGCGGCTGGCCGCTCACTATGTTCCTCACGCACGATGACCAGCGGCCGTTCTTCGGCGGCACGTACTTTCCGAAAGAGGCTCGCTTCGGACTGCCGGCCTTCAAGGACATCCTGTTGCGCGTCGCGGAGTACTACCGCGGGCATGGTGCGGAGCTGCGCCAGCAGAACGCCGCGCTCATGTCGGCGCTCGCCGGGCTCAATCCTGCACCGGCCTCTGCCGACATCGAGCTCACGGCGGCGCCGCTTGCCGCATGCCGTGCGCAACTGGCGCGCTCCTTCGACAGCCACCACGGTGGCTTCGGCGGGGCGCCCAAGTTTCCGCATCCGCAGAGCATCGAGCGGCTGCTGCGCGACTGGCGCGCGAGCGTTCACGCGCCCGAACCGGACCTGCAGGCGTTGTACATGGCGACGTTCACGCTGCGGCGCATGGCTGAAGGCGGCATCAACGATCAGCTCGGCGGTGGTTTCTGCCGTTACTCGGTCGATGAGTACTGGATGATTCCGCACTTCGAGAAAATGCTGTACGACAACGGCGCGCTCCTGGCGGCGTACGCGGATGCCGCGCTCGCCAGCGGCGATGAGTTCTACGCGCGCGTAACGCTCGCCACCGCCGACTGGCTGGTGCGCGGGATGCAGTCCCCGCAGGGCGGCTATTACTCGAGCCTCGACGCCGACTCCGAGGGGCACGAGGGCAAGTACTACGTCTGGGATCGCGAGGAGGTGTGCGCCGCGCTCACGCCGGAGGAATTCGCGCTGTTCGCGCCGCGCTATGGGCTCGACAAGCCCGCGAACTTCGAAGGCAAGTGGCACCTGTACGTTGCCGCCTCGCTCGAGGACCTCGCGCGGCAGGCGGGCAGGCCACCCGCGGAGGTCGAGGTGCTGCTGGCCGCCGCGCGCGCCAAGCTCTTCGCGCTGCGCGCGCCACGCGTGCGCCCGGCACGCGATGACAAGATCCTCACCTCGTGGAATGCGCTCGCCATCCGCGGCCTGGCCATCGCCGCGCGCGCGCTCGGACGCGCGGACCTCGCTCAGTCGGCAATCCGCGCGCTCGACTTCGTCCGCAGCACACTGTGGCGCGACGGCAGGCTGCTTGCGACCTGCATGGAGGGACGCGCGCACCTGAACGCCTATCTGGACGATTACGTCTACCTCGCCGACGCGGTGCTCGAGCTGCAGCAGGTGCGCTTTCGCAGCGAGGAGCTGCTGTTTGCGCAGCAGCTGATCGAGGTGGTGCTCGCGCATTTCTCCGACGAGCAGGCGGGTGGCTTCTATTTCACGGCGGATGATCACGAGGCGCTCATACACCGCTCCAAGCTCTTCAGCGACGACGCCACCCCCGCCGGCAACGGCATCGCCGCACGCGTGCTGCTGCGCCTGGGGCACCTGCTCGGCGAGCCGCGCTACCTGGCGGCGGCCGAGCGCACCCTGCGGGCCGCGTGGCCGGCGCTCGCTCAACACCCGCAGGCGCACGTTACTCTGGTCACCGCGCTCGAAGAACTGTTGGATCCGCCCGAGATCGTGATCCTGCGCGGCGAGGCGCGCACCATCGAGGGCTGGGGGCGCGAGCTCGCGCGGCTTTACGCACCGCGCCGCCTGCTGCTGGCGATACCCGCGCAGACGCCGGATCTGCCGGCGGCGCTGGCGGACAAGACATCGCGCGCCGCGCCGGTTGCCTACGTCTGCCGGGGCAGCACCTGCTCCGCCCCGCTCGATTCCCTCGACGCCCTCATCGAGCAGTTGCGTGCCGGGGGCTGAGGGTGCGCCGGCTATTCCGGCAGCAACTCGCCCGAGCCGCCGAACTCTTTCGGAAAATCCTTCAGCTTCGGCAGGCCGTCCCGCATCGGCCGGACCGTCTCCTGATAGTTGACGTGCACGCCGGGCTCGAACTTGAGCTGCGGAAGCATGCCCGCAGACACGTCGGTGAGCTGCAGCGGCGGATGTTCGACGAACAGGTTGCCGCCACACGTCTTGCACCACTTGCGGTAACTCACCGGCGTCTTGTTGTAGGTGCCGATGTTGTCCGCACCCTTGGTGACTCTGATCGCCGCGGGGGACCAGAGGCTGAACGCGTTGACCAGGCTGGCGGACCAGTTACGGCAGGACTCGCAATGGCAATAGCCCATGGCGACCGGCTCACCGCTCACGGTGAATTCGACGGCGCCGCAGAAGCATTTGATCTTGTATTCGGCCATCGTCCCCCTCCCTCAAATCCCGCATCAAGCCTCATGCTCGGCGTGCGCCGCAGCGAAGTCAATCCAGGCGCGGCTTGGACTTCAGGACAGCAGTTCGACGTTGCCGCCGATGGCCGCGGTGTTGATGGTGAGCGTTCGCTCGTTGGCGAAGCGCAGCAGGTAGTGGGGACCGCCCGCCTTCGGCCCGGTGCCCGACAGGCCCTGCCCGCCGAACGGCTGCACGCCCACCACCGCGCCGATCATGTTGCGGTTGACGTAGGTGTTGCCCACTGGCAGGCAACGGAACACGTGTTCGGCGACGCTTTCCAGGCGGCTGTGCACGCCGAGCGTGAGCCCGAAGCCGGTGCTGCGAATCGCCGCCAGCACCTTGGGCAGCTCCCCGCTGCGATAGCGGGCGACGTGCAGGATGGGACCGAACTCCTCGGTCTTGAGCTGATTCAGGCTCTGCAGCTCGAACAGCTGCGGCGCAAAAAAATGCCCGCCGGGGAGGCCGGGGTCGAGCTCGCAGGCGTACAGCAGCTTCGCCTCCACGCGCATGCGCGCGGCGTGCTGCGCCAGGCGCGCCCGGGCGGCTTCGGTGATCACCGGGCCGACATCCGTGGCCAGGTTCGCGGGGTCGCCGATGGTGAGGCAGCGCATCGCGCCGATCAGCATGGCGATGACCCGCTCGGCGATTTCCTCCTGCAG
>CATPBM010000363.1 GCA_955652625.1 uncultured Steroidobacteraceae bacterium | reverse complement strand
GGATGAGCCCGTCGTACACCGCTTCCGACATCGAGGTCCTGACCGGCCTCGAGCCCGTCCGGCGACGGCCGGGCATGTACACCCACACGCAGCGTCCGAATCACCTCGCCCACGAGGTCATCGACAACAGCGTCGATGAGGCGATCGCCGGTTACTGCAAGCAGATCGATGTCGTGCTCTACAAGGACGGCTCACTCGAGGTGGCCGACGACGGCCGCGGCATGCCGGTCGACATCCACCCGAAGGAGAAGGTGAGCGGCGCGGAGCTGATCCTCACGCGCCTGCACGCGGGCGGCAAGTTCTCCGACAAGACCTACAAGTTCTCCGGCGGCCTGCATGGCGTCGGTGTCTCGGTGGTCAATGCGCTCTCGAAGCACCTCGAGTGCTGGATCAAGCGCGGCGGCAAGGAATACAACATCGGCTTCAAGGACGGCAAGGTCAGCTCCAGGCTCGAGGAGATCGACAGCGTCGGCCAGCGCAACACCGGCACACGCCTGCAGTTCTGGCCGGATCCGAAGTTCTTCGACTCGGACAAGTTCTCCGTCCCGCAGCTCAAGCACACCCTGAAGGCCAAGGCGGTGCTGTGCCCAGGCCTGCGCGTCACATTCAAAAACCAAGCCACCGGCGAGAAGGACGAGTGGTTTTACACCGGGGACCTGGGGGCCTATCTCGTCGAGGAACTGGAGAAGCACGAGCGCATCCCCCCCGAGCCCATTACCGGCACGCGCGAGGGGGACGATGACGCGGTGAACTACGCACTGTGCTGGGCGCCGGACGCGGAACTCGCCATAGGCGAGAGCTACGTCAACCTGATCCCCACGCCCGAGGGCGGCACGCACGTCAACGGCCTGCGCGCAGGCGTGGCGCAGGCGGTGCGCGAGTTCTGCGAGTTCCGCAACCTCGTGCCGCGCGGCATCAAGCTCACGCCCGAGGACGTCTGGGACAAGGCGAACTACGTCCTGTCGGTGAAGATCCACGAGCCGCAGTTTGCCGGGCAGATGAAAGAGCGCCTGGGTTCGCGCGATGCCGCCCCACTCGTGGAGGGCTTCGTGCGCGACTCCCTGGCGCTGTGGCTCAACCGTCATCCGGACGGCGGCGAGCGCATCGCGCAGTTTGCCATCGCCAACGCGCAGGAGCGCGCCAAGGCCGCGCAGCGCGTCGTGCGCAAGCGCATCGCCGGGGGGCCGGCGTTGCCAGGCAAGCTCGCCGATTGCGCCAGTCAGGAACCGCGGCGCTGCGAACTGTTTCTGGTCGAAGGCGACTCCGCCGGCGGCTCCGCCAAGCAGGCGCGCGACAAGGACTTCCAGGCCATCATGCCGCTGCGCGGCAAGATCCTGAACACCTGGGAGCTCGACGCGGGCGAGATCGCCGGCAGCCAGGAGGTGCACGACATCAGCGTGGCGCTCGGCATCGAGCCGGGCTCGACGGACCTGAGCCCGCTGCGCTATCACAAGGTCTGCATCCTCGCGGACGCGGACTCCGACGGGCAGCACATCGCGACACTGCTGTGCGCGCTGTTCCTGCGGCACTTCCGACCCCTGGTGGCGCACGGGCACGTGCACGTGGCCATGCCGCCGCTTTACCGCATCGATGCCGGCAAGCAGATCCACTACGCGCTCGATGACGCCGAGCGCGATCAGTTGCTGAAGAAGATCGAGAAGGAGAGCCCGCGCACGAAGGCGACCGTGACGCGCTTCAAGGGCCTGGGCGAGATGAACCCGACACAGCTGCGCGAGACGACCATCGATCCGCGCACGCGGCGCCTGGTGCAGCTCACCATCGATGGCAAGGACAACACCGACCAGCTAATGGACATGCTGCTCGCCAAGAAGCGCGCGGCCGACCGGCGCGAGTGGCTCGAAGAGAAGGGCAACCTCGCGGAAGTGCAGGTGTAGGCATGCCGCCGGAGAATCATGAGCTGAACTTCGAGGGTGTCGAGCGCCAGCCGCTGCGCACCTTCACCGAGAAGGCCTACCTCGACTATTCGATGTACGTCATTCTCGACCGGGCGCTGCCGGCGCTCGGCGACGGCCTGAAACCTGTGCAGCGGCGCATCGTCTACGCCATGAGCGAGCTTGGCCTGTCGGCGGTTTCCAAGCACAAGAAATCCGCGCGCACTGTCGGCGACGTGCTCGGCAAGTTCCACCCGCACGGGGATACGGCCTGTTACGAGGCCATGGTGCTCATGGCGCAGCCCTTCGCCTACCGCTATCCGCTGGTCGACGGCCAGGGCAACTGGGGCTCGCAGGACGACCCGAAGTCCTTCGCCGCCATGCGCTACACCGAGGCGAAGCTCACCCGCTACGCGGAACTGCTGCTCGGGGAGCTCTCCGACGGCACCGTCGACTGGACGCCAAACTTCGACGGCACGCTGGAGGAGCCCGTGATCCTGCCGGCGCGCCTGCCGAACGTGCTGTTGAACGGCACCACCGGCATCGCGGTCGGCATGGCGACCGATATTCCGCCGCACAACCTGCGCGAGGTGGCGGCCGCCGCCATCCATCTGCTGGAGGACCCGCAAGCCACGACCGCGGCGCTCATGAAGCACGTGAAGGGCCCGGACCTGCCGACGGGGGCGGAGATCATCTCCCCGCGCGCGGATCTCAAGGAGTTCTACGACAAGGGTGTCGGCAGCTTCAAGGCGCGCGCCACCTGGGAGATCGAGGACGGCAACGTCGTCATCACGGCGTTTCCGCACCAGGTCTCCCCCAGCCGTGTGCTACAGCAGATCGACGAGCAGTGGCGCGCAAAAAAGCTGCCGATGATCGAGAGTTACAACGACGAGTCGGATCACGAGAACGCCACCCGCCTGGTGATCGTGCCGCGCTCCAACCGCGTGGATCTGACCGAGGTCATGAACCACCTGTTCGTGACCACGGACCTGGAGCGCAACTACCGCGTCAACCTCAACATCATCGCGCTCGACGGCCGTCCGCGGGTGATGAGCCTGAGGGAGATCCTGGGCGAGTGGCTGGAGTTTCGCACCACCACCGTCACGCGCCGCCTCACGCATCGCCTCGAGAAGGTCACGAAGCGGCTGCACATCCTCGATGGCCTGCTGATTGCGTTCCTCAACCTCGATGAGGTGATCCGCATCATCCGCCGCGAGGACGAGCCGAAACCGGTACTGATGAAGCGCTTCAAGCTCTCCGAGGAACAGACCGAGGAGATCCTCAATACGCGCCTGCGCCACCTCGCGAAGCTCGAGGAGATGAAAATCCGCGAGGAGCAGAAGGCGCTTTCGGCCGAGCGCGCGGAGCTCGAGGCGCTGCTGAAGAGCAAGGCGAAGCTCAAGAAACTCATCGCCGCCGAAATCCGCGCCGATGCCGACAAGTACGGCGACGAGCGGCGCACGAAGATCATCGAGCGCGAGGCCGCGCAGGCGATCGACGAGACGGCGCTGATTCCCAACGAGCCGGTGACGGTGGTGTTATCCACCGGCGGCTGGGTGCGCTCGGCGAAGGGCCACGACATCGAGCCGGGCGGCCTCTCCTACAAGAGCGGAGACGGCTTCCAGGCGCTCGCCCGCGGGCGCAGCCTGCAGCCGGCGGTGTTCATCGACAGCACCGGGCGCACCTACACGCTGCCTGCGCACTCGCTCCCCTCGGCGCGCGGCTACGGTGAGCCGCTCTCCGGGCGGCTCGATCCCCCCGACGGCGCGAAGTTCGCCGGCGTCATGATCGGGGAGCCCGAGGACCTGTGGCTGCTCGCAAGCGACGCCGGCTACGGTTTCACCGCGCGCCTGAAGGAGCTGATCAGCGACCGGCGTGCCGGCAAGACGGTGCTCAACGTGCCCGAGAACGCGCACGTGCTGGTGCCCGCGCCGGCGCCCTGCGCGGACTCTCTGGTCGCGGTAATCAGCAGCGAGGGCAAGCTGCTCGTTTTCCCAGTGAGTGAGGTACCCGAGATGCCGCGCGGCAAGGGCAACAAGCTCTACGACATCCCCGCAAAGAAAGCGGCCGCACGCGCGGAGCTCATGACCGCGGTCGCGGTCGTGCCCCCGAAGGCGAGCCTGGTGCTCTGGTCGGGAGAGCAGAAGAAGATTCTCGACTGGCGCGATCTGCAGGAGTACCTGGGTGAGCGCGCGCAGCGTGGCGCCGTGCTCCGGCGCGGCTGGCCGCGGCGGATCGAGCGCATGG
>CATPBM010000362.1 GCA_955652625.1 uncultured Steroidobacteraceae bacterium | reverse complement strand
CGCGGAGCGTGATATCCCGGTGATCGCCGACGCGTACGTTGATCCGGCCTTCGGCTCGGGGTGCCTCAAGATCACCCCGGCGCACGATTTCAACGACTACGAGATCGCGCAGCGCCACCATCTGCCGCAGATCAACATCTTCACGCCGCGCGCCACGCTTGCCGACACGGTGCCGGCGCGCTTCCGCGGACTGGATCGCTTCGAGGCGCGCAAGCGCGTGGTGGCCGAGCTCGAGGCGGCCGGCCTCATCGAGCGCATCGAGAAGCACCGGCTCGTGGTACCGCGCGGCGACCGCAGCGGCGCGGTGCTCGAGCCCTACCTCACCGACCAGTGGTACGTGAAAATCGCGCCGCTCGCGGCGCCGGCGATCGCGGCCGTCGAGCAGGGACGCACGCGCTTCGTGCCCGAGAACTGGGCGCGCACCTACTTCGAGTGGATGCGCAACATCAAGGACTGGTGCATCAGCCGCCAGCTGTGGTGGGGACATCGCATCCCGGCCTGGTACGACGCCGACAACCGCGTCTACGTCGGGCGCAGCGAAAGTGAAGTGCGCGAGCGTCACAAGCTCCCCGCCGGCCTCGCCCTGCGCCAGGACGAGGACGTGCTCGACACCTGGTTCTCCTCGGCCCTGTGGCCGTTCTCGACGCTTGGCTGGCCGGAGACCACCGGGGCGCTCGGCCGCTTCTATCCGGGGAGCGTCCTGGTCACCGGATTCGACATCATATTCTTCTGGGTCGCCCGCATGATGATGATGGGACTGAAATTCATGGGCGATGTGCCGTTCCGGGACGTGTATATCACCGGCCTCATCCGCGATGAGCATGGCGAGAAGATGTCGAAATCGAAAGGCAACGTGATCGATCCGCTCGACATCGTCGATGGCATCACCCTCGAGGCCCTCATCGCCAAGCGCACCAGCGGACTCATGCAGCCGCGGCTCGCGCCCGCGATCGAAAGAGCGACGCGCAGGCAGTTTCCGGAGGGCATCGCGCCGCACGGCACGGACGCGTTGCGCTTCACCTTCGCCGCCCTCGCCTCCCCGAGCCGCGACATCCGCTTCGACCTTGCGCGCGTCGCCGGTTACCGCAACTTCTGTAACAAGCTTTGGAACGCGGCGCGCTTCGTCAGCATGAGCGTGGGTGAGAGCGCGCCCGCGGCCGACGGGCAGGCGCTCGAGCTGTCGGTCGCCGATCGCTGGATCCGCTCGCGATTCGGCCGCACGCTCGCAAGCGTCGAGAGCGCCTTCGCCGAGTACCGCTTCGATTATGCGGCGAGCGCGTTGTACGAGTTCACCTGGTACGACTTCTGCGACTGGTACCTGGAGCTCACCAAGCCCGTGCTGCAGGGCGAGGGGACTGCGCCGGCCGCGCGGCGCGGCACGCAGCGCACGCTGGCGCAGATCCTGGAGGCGCTGCAGCGCGCTCTGCACCCCTTCATGCCCTTCATCACCGAAGAGATCTGGCAGCGGGTCGCCCCGCTTGCCCGGCGCGCTGGCGAGACGGTGATGCTGCAGCCCTACCCGAGCGCGGCCAACTTCCCTGCCGATGAGGCCGCCGAACGCGAGGCCCCCTGGATCCAGACGGTGGTGCTGGGCGTGCGCCAGATTCGCGGCGAAATGAACATCAGCCCGGGCAAGCGCATCCGCGTACTGCTGAAGGACGCGAGCGCCGAAGACCAGGCGCTCGCCGCGCGGCATCGCACCTGGCTCGAGCGCCTGGCGGGACTTGAGAGCGTCACGGTGATGCCTGCGGGCAGCAGCGCACCGCAATCCGCGGTGGCGCTCGTCGGCACCCTCAGCATCCTCGTGCCCATGGCGGGACTGATCGATGCCGCGGCGGAAGCCCAGCGCCTCGGAAAACTCCTTGCCAAGGCGCAGGCAGATCTGGAAAAGACCCGCGGCCGGCTCGCCAACGACAATTTCGTGCGCAGTGCACCCGTGCAGGTCGTGGCCACCGAGCGCGAGCGCGTGGCGCAGCTCGAGCGCACCACCTTCTCGCTCAGCGCCCAGCTCGAGCGCGTACGCGGACTGCTCGCGCCATGAACGCGCAGGCCCCAACCGAGGTGCACGCCGCGGCCGTGAACCGCGTGCTGGAGACACTCGGGATGGTCATCCTCGGCAAGCCCGAGCAGATCCGCCTGTGCTTCGCCTGCCTCCTGGCGCGCGGCCACCTGCTCATCGAGGACGTGCCAGGTGTGGGCAAAACCACGCTCGCCCACGCGCTTGCGCACGTGCTGGGACTCAACTGGCAGCGCGTGCAGTTCACCAGCGACCTGCTGCCGGCGGATATCGTGGGAGTGTCGGTGTTCGATCGGGCCAGCCAGCGCTTCGACTTCCGTCAGGGGCCGATCTTCACCCAGTTGCTACTCGCGGACGAGGTGAACCGCGCCAGCCCGCGTACGCAAAGCGCGTTGCTCGAAGCGATGGAGGAACGCCAGGTGAGCGCCGACGGCACCACTTACCCGCTGCCCGAGCCGTTCTTCGTCGTCGCCACCCAGAACCCGCACGAGCAGCTCGGTACCTACGCGCTGCCCGAGTCACAGCTCGATCGTTTCCTCATGCGCGTGACGCTCGGATATCCGGACGCCTCGTCCGAGCGCGAGCTGTTGCGCGGCGGTGAGCGGCGCGAGCTGCTGCCCACGATCGCCCCGGCGCTGGCGGCGCACTCCGTGATCGACCTGCAGCATGCGGTGCGGGCGGTGCACGTCGCTGATGCGCTCCTCGACTACACGCAGGCACTGATCGCGCGCAGCCGCGAGCGAGCGGACCTGAAGCTCGGACTCTCGCCGCGCGCGGGTCAAGGCCTGATCCGCGCCGCGCAGGCGTGGGCGTACCTTGACGCACGCAGCGCCGTGTTGCCCGAGGACGTGCAGGCGGTGCTGCCCGCCGTGGTTGCGCACCGGCTCGAGTTGCGCGAGCCCTTGGGTCCGGGCGAGCACTTCGACATCGCCGCCGAAATCCTGCGCGCCGTGCCGGTGCCGCTCTAGGGTGGCGGCGCAATCCCAAGCCCGGGAGCGATGGCGCTGGAGCGCATTCGCCCCGCTCATCACTTACCTCGACACCCGCGTGGCGCGGTGGATCCGCCGGCGCCAGGGCGAGGACCAGCTGCCCGTCACCCTCGGGCGCCGGCGGCTCTACATCCTGCCGACGCGCGCCGGGATTGCGTTCGGGGCGCTGCTGCTGCTCATGCTGCTCGCGGGACTGAACTACGCCAACAGCCTCGCACTGTTCCTCACTTTTCTGCTGGCGGCGTTTGCCTTGGTGGTGATGCAGCAGTGCCATCGCAATCTCCTCGGCGTGCAGGTCGTGTCGGTGAGCGCGCCCGCTGTGTTCGCAGCAGGGCCAGGCGCGCTGCACGTGACTCTCGCCAACGGCTCGCGCCTGGCCCGTCCGCACCTGGAAGGCTCGCTACCGGGTGAGCCGTACGTCGTGGTGGACCTGCCGGCGCACGGCCGGCAGCTTCTGATGCTGCCGCTGCCCGCGCTCAGACGCGGCATCGTGCGCGTAGCGCGGCTGCGCCTGGCGACCTCCCATCCCTGCGGGCTGTTTCGCGCCTGGACCTGGGTACACACGCCCATCGAAATGTGGGTGTACCCGCGGCCCCAGGGGTCGCTCCCCATGCCGCTGCAGGGCGGACAGAAGCCAGGCAAGCACCCGCGCCCCGAGTCTGGCGCTGAGGAGTGGGCGGGCCTGCGTCCGTTTCGGCACGGCGACTCCCCGCGCTCGGTCGACTGGAAGGCCTACGCGCGCGAAGGACCGCTTCTCGTGAAGCAATACGGCCTCGAGTCCTCCGAGCTGCGGCTGTTCGATTTCGGGCAGCTGAGGATTGCGGACACCGAGGCGCGCCTGTCGCAGCTCGCGCGCTGGGTGGTCGACGCGGAGGCTCACGAGGAGCGCTATGGCCTCAT
>CATPBM010000361.1 GCA_955652625.1 uncultured Steroidobacteraceae bacterium | reverse complement strand
TTTCGATCACCGCCGACAGCAAGGGACTGTGGGTCAACACCTTCATGGACGGCATGACCCGCTACTTCGACCTCTCGGATCCTGAGCACCCGACTCAGACTTATCAATTGCACACTGGCAGTCAGGTGAACATGATTTCCCAGAGTTGGGACGGCAAGCGCCTCTACATCACCTCGAGCTTGCTGTCGCACTGGGACAAGAAGGGCGCCGACAACGAGCAATTCCTGCGTGCCTTCAATTGGGACGGCCACACGCTGACGCCTGCGTTCGCGGTCGATTTCACGAAGGCCGGGCTCGGTCGTCCGCACCACATGAAATTCACAGCCAAGGCTGCTCAGCAGCTCGCACTGGCCCGCGTGGGGACGGCGACGCAGTGAGGGGGCATCGCCTCGCGCTCCTTGCGGCGTTGGCGTGGGCGATGGCGGCCCACAGTGCGGTTGACCCGGGGGCCGCCACGCTGCCGCGCACCGAGTTCGTGCCGCCGCCGGCCGGCACCTACCAGTTGCAGCGCATTCAGGCAGCCGCGGACGCTGTCCTGCTTGACGGATCCGGGCAGGCTCAGCACCTGTCGCGCTTCACGCATGGCAAGACGACGCTCCTTACCTTTTTCTACACGTACTGCGTCGACCCGCTTGGCTGCCCTTTCGCATACGCTACGCTCAGCAACCTGCGTGCCCGCGTGCTGGCGGAGCGGAAACTGGCGTCCGCGGTCAGATTCGTCAGTGTCAGCCTGGACCCGAGCACCGACACGCCTGCGGTAATCACGCGCTACGGTGCGCAGTTGGCGAAGGATCCGCGCTTCGAGTGGCGCTTTCTGACAGCCCACTCAGTTCCGGAGCTGCTGCCCGTTCTGGAGGATTTCGGTCAGGACGTCAGCGTCGAGTCGGATGAGCACGGCCAGCCGACCCGAACGCTGCACCACATGCTGAAAATGTTTCTCATTGACCGTGACGGGCTGGTGCGTGAGATTTATTCACTCGCCTATCTGCAGCCCGAAGTCATATTCAACGACATCCAGACGCTCGTAATGGAATAGAAGGTCGACCGCGTGCAGGCGGCCTTCTTGTGCGCCGGACACTTAGCGGCCCGGCGGCACGTGGAGCAGGCCTTCCCCCGCGCGCAGGTAATGCCATATTTCCGCCGGGTGCTTCTGCAGCGCCTTGGCGAGTAGCTCCTCGCCCTTGGCGCGCTGGCCGGTGCGGATGTACCAGGCACCCACCTCGGCCTGACCGCTGTCGTCTTTCGGTTCGAGCGCCAGCATCTTCTGAAAACACTCCTCGGCTTTCGCATTGTCGCCGGCTTCGGCATACACCTCGCCCAGGCGTTGATAATCGCTGGCGTTCTGCTTGCCGCCCGTCACCCGGTCGAACAGAGTCTGCGCCTTGGCCTTGTCGCCCGAGAGGTAATACGCGCGGCCCACGGCGATCAACTCCCAGGTGCCATTGCCGGCGAGGTGCTCCGCTTCCGCGAGGGCGGCCAGACCCGCCTCTCTGTCCGGCTTGCCCTGAATCACCTGGATGCCGGGTTCGACCTGCTTGGCAGCAAAGCCAACCCCAATGCCGACCGCCATGCACCCCGCCGCGATTGCGGCCGAATAAATTGTCTTCATTTTTCTGACTCCCCTTGTGAAACAAGCTAATCGAATGCAGGGCCCAATGGCTTGCGCGCGCGGTACGCTGAGAATATTGCCAGATCGACGTGCCGCTCGACCTCCACGAAGCCGGCGCCGCCGAGCGCTTGGAGGATCGTGTCGGGTGGCACGCAGGCGGCGATGGTGTCCCAGAGGTAGTGCATAAGCAGCGGCGCGTCGCGGCGGCGCGCGACAACTGCGCCAATCCGGGGCACGAGGCCGTTGAGCCAGGCCTTCAGGAGCGCACGGCGTACGCTGCCTGCCGGCAGGGTGATCTCAAGCACGCACAAGCGCCCGCCCGGTCGGATCACCCGATAGAATTCAGCAAACGCCACGGACAGATCGCTGACGTGTCGAAGCGCGTACCCGAAGCTCAGGAAGTCGGCGGCGCAGTCCGGGGCGGGAATCCTTTCGGCACTGCCACTCAGGAGCCGCATGGCCGCGGGCACCCTGGCGTATTCAATCATGCCGGGGCTCGGATCTACCCCGGTGACGCGCGCGGGATCACCGATGATCTTTGCGGCGGCGCAGGCGAGGAGCCCCGTGCCGCTGCCGACGTCGATAACGGTCATCCCTGGCTTCAGGCCCGCGTGCTTGAGGGCCTGCCTGCGGTACCAAGGTCCGGTCCCGAGTCCGAAAATACGCTCGAGGCGATCGTAGTCGGCGGCCGTACGATCGAAAACTCCGCGTACCCAAGCGCTGCGGTCGCGCTCAGTCTGGTAGTAGGTGCGCAGTGGTGGATGCGGTGCCTGCACGGTGTCCCCGCCTTTATAGCGGGATCTTACTAGAACCTGTCGCAAGTTACGTACGCAATCTGGCAGTGCCACGCTGCGACATCTGGCTAGTGCCTGCGCACCAGACCGCGAAACGCGTAGGCGGTGAGCAGCACGCCGACGCTGACCAGGCCGAACAGCAGCGAAGCGCGCTGCTCGGGAATGACGGACATGGCCGCCACAATTGCCAGCATGGCGACAATCACGACGCGCGTGAGCCACGGGTATCCCCACATGCGCATGCGCAGCCGTTCGGGCATCTCGCGCTCCAGCCGCCGGCGCAGTCGCAGCTCGGCCACGGCGATCAGGACGTACACGAAAATGGCCACCGTCCCGTAGGAATTGACGAGGAATGCGAAGATCCTGTCAGGGGAGACGTAGCTCATCACCACGGTCACATACCCTAAGGCCGTGCTGGCGAGGATCGCGGCAACCGGCACGCCGCGCGTATCCAGCTTCGCGACTGCCGCGGGTGCATCGCCGCGCCGCGCGAGTGCCATCAGCATTCGCGACGAGGCGAACAGGCCAGAGTTCAATGCGGACAGCACCGCCGTCAGTATGACGATACTCATCACGGTTGCGGCCGCCGGAATCCGCAGTGCTTCCATGACGCTGACGTACGGGCGCGCCATGCGCGTCGTGTCGTTCCAGGGCACGATGGCAACGACCAGAAAGATCGAGCCGATATAGAACACCAGGACGCGCCAGATCACCGACTGCGTGGTCGCCGCGACGGCTCGCTCGGGCTCCGCGGATTCCGCCGCGGCAATCGTGACGATCTCGGCACCGAAGTAGAAGCCGGTGGCCGCGACCGCCCCGGTGAGCACCGGGATGATGCCGTTCGGCATGAAACCGCCATGCGCCGTCAGGTGCCGGATTCCTCCGCCAGCTCCCGGCCAGGCGCCGAAAGCGAAGAGGGCGCCGGCGCAAAGAAATGCCACGATCGCTGCGACCTTGATCGAGGCGAACCAGAACTCCGCCTCGCCATAGGAGCGTACCGACAACAGATTCACGATCGTGAACACGCTCATGAGCGCGAGCGTGAACTGCCAGGGCGCGA
>CATPBM010000360.1 GCA_955652625.1 uncultured Steroidobacteraceae bacterium | reverse complement strand
CCTCCTCGACAACGCGCTCATGCCGGTGGTGAGCCCGCTGTCCGCGGATGCGTCCGGGACGCTGCTCAACGTCAACGCCGACACGGTGGCGGCCGCCATCGGCGCGGCCCTCGGGGCGGAGAAGCTCATCTTGTGCACCGGCGCGCCGGGGATCCTCGGCAGCCTCGATGATCCGGGCTCGCTCATTTCCTACACGGACCTGCAGGGACTGAGGCGGCTGCGCGATGAGGGGCGTATCGCCGATGGCATGCTGCCCAAGGCCAAGGCCATCGAGGACGCCATCCGTGGCGGCGTGCGCCGCGTGCACGTGGTGTCGTACAAGGCCCCCGAAGGCATTCTCAGCGAGGTGTTCACCAACGAGGGCACCGGCACGCTGATCGTAGCCGACGTCAATGCCCTGACGCCTGCCGAGCAGCAAGGCGCTCCATGACGCGCCTGTGGGACAAGGGGGCGCCGCTGGATGAGCGCGTGCTGCGCTACACCGCCGGCGAGGATTACGTGCTCGATGAGCGCCTGGTGCCGTACGACGTGCGCGCCTCGATCGCGCATGCCGAGATGCTGCATGCGCAGCAACTGTTGTCTGCCAGCGATCTCGGCGCCATCCGCGACGCGCTCGCCGCGCTCGCGGACGAGCACCAGCGCGGCGCCTGGCACATCGAGCTCGCCGACGAGGACGGCCAGACGGCACTCGAGCGGCGCCTGAGCGCGCGCATCGGCGCGGCCGGCGCGCGCATTCACCTCGGGCGCTCGCGCAACGACCAGGTGCTGACCGCGCTGCGCCTGTACCTGCGCGACACCGTGGCGCAGCTGAGCGGCGGCGCATTGCAGGTCGCTGATGCGCTCGGGCAGCTGGCGCTGCGCGAGGCGGACACCCCGCTCCCGGGCTACACGCACATGCAACAGGCCATGCCGAGCTCGGTGCCATTGTGGGCCGCAGGTTTTGCCGCCGAGATTCGCGACGACGCTGAAGGCCTGCAGGCGGTGCAGCGGCGCCTTGACAAGAGCCCGCTCGGATCGGCGGCGGGCTACGGCACGCCGGGTCTGTCCATCGATCGCGAAGCGACGCGCGCGAAACTCGGCTTCCGGACCCAGCACGAGCCGGTCACCGCGGTGCAGCTCTCGCGCGGCAAGGCCGAAGCGCAGCTGCTGTTCGAGATCGCGCTACTGCTGCAGGATCTCGGGCGCTTCGCCGCCGATGTGCTGCTGTTCGCCACCCAGGAGTTCGGGTTCGTGACGCTGCCGGATGCGTTCACGACCGGCTCCTCCATCATGCCGCAGAAGCGCAACCCGGACCTCTTCGAGCTCATCCGCGGCCGCTCGGCCACCGCGCAGGCGTGTCTGCTGGAAGCGCTCGCGGTGTGTGCCAAGCTCCCGTCCGGCTATCACCGCGACCTGCAGCTGCTGAAGTTTCCGCTGTTCCGCGCCATCGACCTGACGCTCGAGACGCTCGCTATCCTGCCCGCTGCCATCGAGGCGCTGGGATTCCGGCGTGAAGCCATCAGGCTCGATCCAACGATCCACGCCGCCGAAGAGGCCAACCGCCTGGTGGTGGCCGAGGGCATCCCGTTCCGCGAGGCATACCAGCGCGTCGCGGCAAAGCTCAAGAAATAGCCTGCACGGCCGCACGCCGCTCCCAAGGCGGTGCCGCCCTTGTTGCAATGCACCCTGCGCACGGCGCAGGCTCCCGGAGCGCTTTAGGGAGGTGTCATGACGAAGGTGTTGGGAATTTCCGGCAGTCTGCGCCGCGGCTCCTATAACAGCGCCCTGCTGCGCGCGGCCACACGGCTGATGCCGCCCGAGGCAACACTGGAAGCGACCAGCATCCGCGGCATTCCGCTCTACGATGGGGACGTCGAGGCCCAGGGACTTCCGGCCATAGTCACGCAATTGAAGCAAGCCATCGTCGCCGCCGACGGGGTGTTGCTCGTCACCCCTGAATACAACAACAGCATTCCCGGGGTGTTCAAGAACGCCATCGACTGGCTGTCGCGGCCGTCATCGGACATCAAGCGGGTGTTCGGCGGCCGGCCGTTCGCGCTCATCGGCGCCTCTCCCGGGGCTTTCGGCACGATCCTCAGTCAGGCGGCGTGGCTGCCGGTGCTGCGCACGCTCGGCACGCAGCCGTGGTTCGGCGGGCGGCTGCAGGTGCCACGTGCGGCGAGCGTGTTCGATGAGTCCGGAGTGCTGAAGGATGCGGCGGTCGAGGAGCAGCTGAAGCAGTTCCTCGCCGGCTACGTGACCTTCCTGCGCCGCGCCGGTGCGCAGGCGCCCTCGGCCTGAGCTTCTCCCGGCCTATGGCGCGTCGGGCTGCGCCTCTGGCGCGGACTGCGCGAACGCCGGCAGCGCTTCCAGGTGAGCGCAGATCCCCCGCAGCGTCGGATAGGGCGCGACATCGCACCTGAAGCGGCGTGCGTTGTACATCTGCGGCACGATCATGACATCGGCGAGCGTCACGGCGCTGCCGAACATGTGCCGGCCATCCGCGCTGAGGCGCTTCGCCTCCTGCTCCAGGGCACGGAAGCCGTGTGCGACCCAGTGTGCGTACCAGTCGCTGACTGCCGCGTCGTCGTGACCCAGTGGGGTACGCAGATAGTTGAGCACGCGCAGATTGTTGAGCGGGTGGATGTCGCACGCGACGGAGAGGGCCAGCGCACGCACCTGTGCGCGCTCAAGCGGCGAACGCGGCAACAAAGCGGGCTGCGGATGCCTCTCCTCCAGATACTCGATGATGGCGAGTGACTGGGTGATGGCCTTATCGCCATCGAGCAGCACCGGGATGAGTCCTTGCGGGTTCAGGGCCCGAAATTCCGGCGTGTGCTGCGCGTTGACGGGCGCGCGCAGATCCACCAGCACCGGCTCCCAGGCGATGCCCTTGAAGTTGAGCGCGATGCGGACACGGTAGGTCGCGGAGCTGCGAAAATACCCGTACAGCTTCATCGCCTGTCTCGCGCCGGCGGCGCAATGGTGTTGCGCAGCACTTCGAGGCCCTCGATACCGCCCTCGAGGCGGTCGCCGGGCTTGAGCGCTCCTACACCCGAGGGTGTCCCGGTGAAAATGAGGTCGCCCGCCTTGAGCTCATAGAGCTTCGACAGCGACGCAATGACATGCGCCACGTCCCAGACCATCTGCGAGATGTCCGATTCCTGGCGCCGCTCGCCGTTCACCTCTAGCCAGATCCGCCCGCGCGAGACGTGTCCCTGAGCCGCGGGACGAATCGCACCCACGGGCGCGGAGTTGTCGAAGCCCTTGGCCGTGTCCCAGGGCTGACCGCGCTCCTTGGCCGCCTGCTGCAGGTCGCGGCGCGTCAGGTCGTTCCCTGCGGCGTATCCGAAAACGTGCGCCAGCGCATCCTTAGGTGCGAGGTCGCGGCCGCCCCCGGCCATCGCCACCACGAGCTCGATCTCGTAGTGGAAGTTGGCGGTAGAGAGCGGGTAAGCAATCGCTGCGCCATTGGCGACCACCGCATCCGCGGGCTTCATGAAGAACACCGGCTGTACGGCCTCGGGATCCAGGCCCATCTCACGGATGTGGTCGATGTAGTTGAGGCCGATGCAATAGATGCGGTGCACCGGAAAGCGCTGGGCCGTGCCCGCCACGGCGACGCTCGCCGGTGCGGCCGGAGGGAAAACATAGTCGGTCATCGCTGCAGCTCCGTCTCATCCCCTTGGGGCAGATTGCCACTGCGCAAACCGCTAGACTAGCTGCCGATGAGCATCTGGCGCGTCGTCCCCACTCCCGATGAGCTCACTGCCAGGGGCGGCAACAGCATGCCCGGATTTCTTGGCATCCGCTTCACGGAGGTCGGCCCGGATTTCCTGCGTGCGAGCATGCCGGTCAACGAGCGCACCCATCAGCCCTTCGGCCTGCTGCACGGCGGCGCCTCGGTGGCGCTCGCGGAGACCGTGGGCAGCGTCGCCTCCATGCTGTGCGTCGACACCGGGGAATACCTGTGCGTAGGGCAGGAGATCAACGCCAACCACCTGCGCGGGATTTCCTCGGGCACGGTGACGGCGACCGCGAAGCCCTTCCATCTCGGCGGGCGCAGTCACGTGTGGCACATCGAGATCCGCGACGAGAGTGAGCGGCTGGTGTGCGTCTCGCGTCTCACGATGGCGATCGTCGAGCGCCGCTCCAGGACCTAACGCTGCCACAGAGGTAAGCCATGTCTGATCCCAATCCCCCGATCACCGCCGAGGCGCCGCGCGTCGACGAGTCGCTCATTACCTACACGCACGTGATCTACGCGCTGCACGCGCTCGCCGTGCTCATTGGCATCACCACGTTCCACACCATCGTGCTCAGCTTCGTCGGAAGCCTCCCGTCCATCGTCGCCGTGATCATGAACTACGCGCGCCGCTCGGCGACCTACGGCACGTTCCTCGAGTCGCACTTCCGCTGGCAGATCCGCACCTTCTGGTATGCCCTGCTGTGGACGTGCGTTTGTGTATTGCTCATCGTCACCCTTGTGGGCGCTCTGATCGGGTTGCCTGGCCTGGCCGCGGTGGGAATCTGGATCGCCTATCGCGTCATCCGCGGCTGGCTCGCGCTCAGGGACAGGAAGCCCATGTACGTATGAGGCTTGCGAGCGCAAGGCGAGCCAGCGTCCTCGCCGTCGGCATGGCGCTGACGCTTGCAGCCTGCGGGCAGAAGGGCGCGCTGTACCTGCCGGACAAGAACGCCGCGATCGTGGCGCCGCCCCCGGGAGCCCCGGCCGCCCCGGCGCAGTCCGCCCCGACGCTGAGCGACGCAATAAAAAACTCGCCGGTCGCGCCAACCGAGCCCGCTTTTCGCCCGCCTGTCCAGTCCCAGGCAACCGACGCGCAGCGGAGCCTCAAAGAGCGG
>CATPBM010000359.1 GCA_955652625.1 uncultured Steroidobacteraceae bacterium | reverse complement strand
CTACCACATCTGCATGATGAGGTGTCGGGCAACAAACAACGGGCGCCCCCGGCGGCGGGGGCAGAGAACGAGGGCGGGGGGCGCGAAGAAATGCGCCCTGGCGTCAGCCGCTTGTCGTCACGGCGTGAATCACGCGCTCGTGCTCGAAGAACACCGAGAAGCCGTTGTAGTCCCAGCGCGTGATCGGCGGCTGGCCGACGGTGGGATGGCGGTTGACGGGCGCGCCGAAATGCTTCTCGACCTGCTCCATCGTGCTGCCGCGCTTGGGACGATCAACCTGCGATTCGCGCACCTGGACCTGATCGTTGACGACGATGGTCTCGGCGAGCGCGGCGCCCGCGAAGGCGCAACCGCACAGCAGCACAGCGAGAATTCGGGTCTGCATGCACATTCTCCTCACACTGCCTGCGACTATAACACCGCCGGAATCTGTCAAAGTCGCGCGCGGCCGCCGCGCGGCCGGATTTGTGACGCAGGTCTGAAAAGGCCTTCAACTGTGGTTAAATCGCGACGATGTTTCATCCGCTGTCGGTCTACGTAGGCCTGCGCTATGTGCGCGCCCGCTCGACCAAGTTCTTTGTTTCGTTCATCACCTGGACGTCCTTGCTCGGGGTGTGCGTGGGGGTCGCCGCCCTTATCGTCATTCTGTCGGTGATGAATGGCTTCGAGAGTGAGCTGCGCGATCGCCTGCTGTCCTTGAGCGCCCAGGTACGCGTGAGCGCGGCGCCGGTCCCGGACACGAGTCCGGCCGCCTCACCCACGCGGGCGCAATGGGACGCCGCCATGCGCGCGGTGCAGGGCGCCCCCGGAGTCGCCGACGTGGCGCCGTACGTGGAGCTGCAGGCACTCGCCGTGCGCCAGCCGGAGATGCTGCCGGTGCTGTTGCGCGGCATCGATCCGCAGGCGGCGGCGAGCGTCACCGAGCTCGAGCACGTCATCATCCAGGGGCACTTGAGCGATCTGACACCCGGCTCGCAGCACCTCATCGTCGGTGCGGTGATCGCCGAGCGCCTGGGGCTATCGCCCGGGGACGCGCTCACGGTGCTGGTGCCGACCGTGAGCGCCGACGGCGCACCCGAGCCGAAGCTGCGCGAGTTCACGGTGGCAGGGGTGTTCGAGGTGGGGCTGCAGGATCACGATGCGACGCTCGTGTTCGCGCGTCTGGAGGACGTGCGTGCGCTCAGCTTTGCGGGCACGGCGAGTGAGGGCCTGCGGGTGCGCTTGCACGATGTGCTCGCCGCCCCCGCGGTCGCTGCGCGGCTGCGGGCGCTGTTGCCGAAGAGCTTCGAGGTCAGCGACTGGACGCAGGACAACGCCAACTATTATCGCGCCATCCGCATCGAGAAGACCATGATGTCGCTCATCCTGCTGCTGATCGTTGCGGTCGCGGCCTTCAACATCGTCGCCATGCTGGTGATGGTGGTCACCGACAAGCGCACCGACATTGCCATCGTGCGCACCTTCGGCGCCGCGCCGGGCCGGGTGATGGGCATTTTCCTCACCCAGGGCCTGGTGATCGGCTGGGTGGGCGTGGCGCTCGGTGTGCTGCTCGGGCTGGCGCTCGCCTTGCACGTCGACACCATTGTGCCGGCTCTGGAGCGCACCTTGCGCTTCCATATCATGGACGCGGACGTGTACTACATCACGGCCATTCCTTCCGAGGTGCACTGGAGCAATGTCCTCGCCATCGCCTGCGCCGCGCTTGTGCTGACGGGGCTGGCGACGGTATACCCGGCCATCCGCGCGGCGCGTGTCGCGCCCGCCGAAGCTCTGCGTTACGAGTAGTGCCATGAATGCATACGAGTGGCTCATCGGCACGCGCTACCTGCGCTCGACGCACCGGCGCGGCTTCGTGTCATTCGTTGCGCTGATGTCCGTGTGCGGGCTCGCCCTCGGCGTGGCAACCCTCATCGTGGTGCTGTCCGTCATGAACGGCTTCGAACGCGAGCTGCGCAGCCGCATCCTCGCCGTCACCTCGCACGCCACCATCAGCGGGCTCTCCGGCTCGCTCGCCGACTGGCGCGCTCTGCAGGGGCAGGTGCGCCGCCAGCCCGGCGTGCAGGCAGCGGTTCCCTACATCGAGAGCCAGGCGATGTTCTCGGTCGCGCGGCGCATGGCGGGCGCGAAGGTGCGCGGCGTATTGCCCGAGGAGGAGCGCACCGCTACGGGGCTTGCGCGGCACGTGGTGTCGGGCAGCCTCGATGACCTCAGCAAAGGCAGTTACAACATCATTCTCGGCACCGCGCTTGCCCACGAGCTGAACGTGCGGGTCGGCGGCACCGTGGTGCTGATCGCGCCCGAGGGTGCGGCGACGCCCACCGGCGTCGTGCCGCGCATGCGCCGCTTCACGGTCGTGGGTCTGTTTCGTTCGGGCATGTACGAGTTCGACCGGGGGCTTGCGCTTACGCACATGGCGGATGCGGCGCGCCTGTTCCGCTCAGGCGCCGGCATTACCGGGTTGCGGCTGGCCTTCGATGACCCGCTGCGCGCGCCCGCGCTCGTGCGCCGCGTGGCGCTGGCGCTTGGTGGCGCGGGCTTCTACGTCACCGACTGGACTGAGGATCACGCCAATTTCTTCCGCTCCATCGAGCTCACCAAGTCCATGATGTTCGTGATCCTGTTGATGATCGTCGCCGTGGCCGCTTTCAACATCGTGGCAACCCTCGTCATGATCGTTAAGGAGAAGCAGACCGACATCGCCATTCTGCGCACGCTCGGCGCGGCTCCGATGGGCGTGCTGCTGACCTTTGCAGTGCAGGGGGTGCTGATCGGACTGGCCAGCACGCACAGCAGGAACGCGACGCCGCATACCCTGAAGACGTCGGCAGGTTCGACGTACGCCGGCAACTCGCTCATGTAGTACACGCGCGCATCCAGGAACTGCGTGCCGAGCAGATGCTCCAGCGCGCCGACCAGG
>CATPBM010000358.1 GCA_955652625.1 uncultured Steroidobacteraceae bacterium | reverse complement strand
GCGGTGCGCGTGCGACGGCGCCCGCGCAGGCCGGCAACCAGGCCTGCCTTGCGGCGGTGTCCTATAGCATTGCGCCCAGCAGCAGCGGGGCGGCAAGCGCGGGTGGTGCTGGTGCCGGCGGGGGTGGTGGTGGCGGCGCAATGGATCTGCTGACGTTGCTGGCGTACGCGCTGGCCGCCATGCTGCCTGTGCTCCTTGAGCGCTACAGAAGTCGCTGCGCGGCCTCCAGCCACGGACGCTGCGCGCGGCGATAGTGACCGGGCGCGATGCGCGCCTGTTCGAGGAGCTCGCGCACCAGTTTCTGTGCCTCGGCACGCTGGCCCTGCGCCTGCAGCAGCTGGGCATAGCGCACCGAGGCTTCCGCGCCGGGATACGAGGGCGCGAGCACCCGGTACTCTTCCAGCGCTTTGTGCACCTCACCCTCCGCCTCGAGCGCACGGGCATACAGCAAATGCCCCGCCGGCGAGCGGAAGTCCGGGTTGAGCCGGATGAGCTCATCGAGCGTGGCGCGCGCTGCGCGCGCATCGCCCTTGCCGAACTGTGCGTGCGCCAATCCCTGCAGGAGATTCGGATCGTGCTCGTAAAGACCGGTGAGCGCTTCGCGGTATTGCGCGATCGCCTCATCGTAGCGCGCGTGCCGGACCAGCTCCTCGGCGTAGCGTTGACGGCTGGCGACATTGGTGGCGACACGCGCCTCGTTCTCGAAGCGGCGCAGGTTCGCACCGGGATCGATCGCCTTTTTGAAACCGCGCGCGGTGCGCTGCGCCGTGCGGCTGCGGAACAGCTCGGGCAGAAGCTCGACCGCGACGTAGGCGATCGCGCCCATCCCGAACGGCGCGAGCAGCAGCACCCAGACCCACAGCTGGTTTCGCCCGGTCTTGATGACGTGGATGATGAGCACCGCCTGAACGATGTAGGGCAGAATCAGAAACAACATTCCATTTTCTCCGCAAAGCTACGGGCGTGCCGCCGTGTCCGCCGGCGGCAGCGCGAACGCGATGACATAGTCCCCGCGCGGCGTGCCGAGCGGGCCGTGACCGCCGGCGCTGATGACCAGGTACTGGCGCTGGTTGCGCCCGGCCCGGTAAGTCATGGGCGTCGCCTGGCCCCCCGCGGGCAGTTTGTGCTTCCACAGCTCCTTGCCCGTCTCGATGTCGAACGCGCGCAGGTAACTGTCCATGGCGGCGCTGACGAACACGAGGTCGCCGGCGGTGGCGATCGGTCCTCCCATGTTGGGCGTGCCGAGGTCGCGTGCCGGCACGAACCACGGCGTAAGGCCTTCCGTGGAACCGCGCGGCACCTGCCAGGCGATACGCTGGCGCCGCAGGTCGACGCGCACCAGCGTACCCCAGGGGGGCGCCGTGCAGGGCAGGCCCCACGGCGACAGGAGCGGCTCGCGTCGCATGGCATAGGGAGTGCCAGCCTGGCGTACGAACTCGGAGTGGGGATACTCATCCGAGCGCGCGGCACGCTCGAGGCTCTGCGGCGGAATCAGCGTGACGACCATGGGCAGATGGTTGACGGCGGCGATGACCCGCTCGCGCTGCTCATCGAACACCACCCCGCCCCAGTTGACCCCGCCGATGTAACCGGGCGACAACAGCGTGCCGCGTGTGTCAGGGGGGGTGAACACACCCTCATTGCGCAAGGACTCGATGAGGCCGCGGCACTTGCCGCGATCCCAGAAGGTAAGACCCCAGGCATCGTCCGGCAGCACCGGGCCCTGGGGCGTCAGGGCGGGGAGCGATGAGAAGGGCTGCGTGGGCCAGGCCCGCTCGCCGGGGACGCGGCTCGCGGGCACTGGCTTCTCGGCAATGGGGAATAGCGGGATCCCGCGGGTGCGCTCGAACACGTACAGCATGCCGGTCTTGGTCGCCTCAATCACCGCCGCGACCGGCACGCCGTGCACCTCGATGTCTCCGAGCACCGGCTGCGCGGCGACGTCGTAGTCCCACAGGTCGTGATGCACGAGTTGCTGCTGCCACACGAGGCGGCCGCTGCGCGCTTCGAGTGCCAGCAGCGAGTCGGCGAAACGGTTGCTGCCGCTGCGCAGGCCGCCGAAGAAATCCGGGCTCGCCGAGCCGGTCGGGACGAGCACCAGGCCGTGTTCCGCATCGACCGACATCACGCTCCAGGCGTTGCCGGCGCCGGTGCCCGCGGCCTGCGCGAGGTTCCACTCGGACGCCGCCGCGTGCGAGGGGGAGTCAGGCAGCGGATCGAAGGACCACAATTGCGCGCCGCTCTGAGCGTCGTAGGCGCGGATGACACCGCGCTCCACGTCGGTCGCACGGTTGTCCCCGATCGCGGAACCCACGATCACGGCATTGCCGTAGACGGCAGGCGGGGAGGTCACGAGGTACGCGCCCGGATCGCGAATGCGCACACCGCGCGTCAGATCGACCTGGCCGCGATCGCCGAAGTCCGCGCACGGGCGACCGGTTCCGGCATCGAGTGCCAGCAGGCGCGCGTCCAGCGTGCCGGTGAACACCCGCCGCCGGCACGGACCGGGCTGTCGGGCATCGGTGCTCTCCCAGGCACTCACGCCGCGGGAGCTCACTTCGGCGTAACGCCGTGCGCGATCGATGCGCGGGTCGAAGCGCCAGCGCGCGCGTCCGGACTCCGGATCGAGTGCGACCACGATGTTCGTACCGGTCTCGAGGTACAGAAGACCGAACGCGAGCACCGGGGTCGCTTCGAAGGTCAGTTTGCCGGCGCGCGCCAGCCCCGCGCCCAGCTCAGCGGTGTGATAGGTCCAGGCGACCGACAGCTTTGAGACATTGGTGCGGTTGATCTCATCGAGGCTCGAGAAGCGCTGGCCGAAGGCATCGCCGCCGTAGTAGCCCCAGTCGCTGGCATCCGGGGACTGCGCGAGCGCAACGGGAGAAGCGCCGATACACAGCGCCGCCACGCCGGCTACAACGCAGGACCGCATCATGGCGGGCATTATCCGCGATGCTGTGCGTCAATCGCGAGCCTCAGCGCACCCGCGCCCGCATGCTGGTATTCTTCGCCACGTGAGTTCAACACGGGCGGTCACGCCCCGTCTCGGGGTACTGAGTCTCATCCTCGCAGTTCAGTCGCTCGCGGCTCCCGTCATCAGCCACGCTCAGAGTGACGCCGATCAGCCCGGCGCCGC
>CATPBM010000357.1 GCA_955652625.1 uncultured Steroidobacteraceae bacterium | reverse complement strand
GCCGGGGCTTGCGCGGGCTCGCCGGACTGCGTTTCCAGCACGATCAGTTCCGCGCCGACCGGCACCATGTCACCGGGAGCGCCCGTCGTCGACAGCACACGCCCGCTCACCGGAGCGGGCAGCTCAACCGCGGCCTTCTCCGTCATGACTTCGACGACTACGTCATCCTCGGCAACGGTGTCGCCGGGCTTCACCCGCCAGCTGACGATTTCCGCCTCGACCGTGCCCTCGCCCAGATCGGGAAGCTTGAAGACGTACCGGCTCATACCGCCTCCATCACCGATTTGAGGGCGGCGGCGATGCGCGCCGGTCCCGGAAAGTAATCCCACTCGAACGCGTGCGGGTACGGAGTATCCCAGCCGGTGACGCGTTGCACCGGCGCTTCAAGATTCCAGAAGCAATGCTCCTGGACGGTGGCCACGAGTTCCGCGCCGTAGCCAGCGAAGCGTGTGGCCTCGTGCACGACCACGCAGCGGCCGGTCTTGCAGACCGAGGTGCACAGCGTGTCCACATCCAGCGGCGCCATGGTGCGCACGTCGATGATTTCGGCGTCGACTCCCACGACGCGCACGGCAGCTTCGGCGACGTGCACCATCGTGCCGTAAGCGAGCACCGTCACATCCTTGCCCGGGCGCACGATCTCGGCGCGGCCGATCGGCACGGTGTAGTGGCCGTCGGGAACCTCACCGCGTGCGTGCGCGCTCCACGGCACCGCCGGCTTGTGCGGATCGCCGTCGAAGGGCCCGTTGTAGATGCGCTTGGGCTCGAAGAACACCACCGGATCCTCATCCTCGATGGAGCTGATCAACAGTCCCTTGGCGTCATACGGGTTCGAGGGCATCACCACCTTGATGCCGCACACGTGCGCGAAAATAGCTTCCGGGCTCTGCGAGTGCGTCTGGCCGCCACGGATGCCGCCGCCGCACGGGGTGCGGATGGTTACCGGCGCGTAAAACTCCCCCGCCGAGCGGTAGCGCAGCCGCGCCAGCTCGCTCACCACCTGGTCGATGCCCGGGTAGATATAGTCGGCAAACTGGATCTCCGCCACCGGCTTCAGGCCATTCACGCCCATGCCGATGGCGGCGGCGATGATGCCGCCCTCCGCGATGGGCGTGTCGAGCACCCGATGCTCGCCGTGCTTTCTTTGCAGGCCCTCGGTCGCTCGGAACACGCCGCCGAAATAGCCGATGTCCTCACCCAGGATGACCACGCGCGGATCGCGCCCGAGCATCACGTCCATCGCCGAGTTCAGCGCCTGCACCATGTTCATGCGCGCCATCTGTCAGCCCTCTTTCGCCGCGGGGGGCATCGCGCCGGAAGCGTCGGCCTGGGCGCTGCGCAGCGCACGAAACTCCTCCCGCTGGTGTACGAGGTTGGCAGGCATGTCCTTCAGGACATCCTCGAACATGGTGAGCGGATCGAGGGCCGGGCCGCCGGTGAGCGTGCCGTACGACTCCGCCTCCTTCCAGCACGCGGTGACGTGCGCCTCGAGCTCCTTCTCGAGCAGGGCGTGGCGCTCCTCGGACCATTCCCCGAGGGTGATCAGGTGCTGCTTCAGCCGTGTGATCGGGTCCCCGAGCGGCCAGGCACGCCACTCGTCCTTGGGGCGGTAGCGCGAGGGATCATCGCTGGTGGAGTGCGCCGCAGCGCGGTAGGTCACCTGCTCGATGAGCGTCGGGCCCCGGCTCTGGCGCGCCCGCTGCGCCGCCCACTGCGTGACCGCGTACACCGCAAGAAAGTCGTTGCCATCGACGCGGATCCCCGGGATGCCATAGCCCGGACCGCGCTGGGCGAACGTGCGGTGCTCACCGCCGGCAAAGCCCTGGAACGTGGAGATTGCCCACTGGTTGTTGACGAGGTTGAGAATCACCGGCGCCTGGTACACCGCGGCGAAAGTCATGGCGTAGTGGAAGTCCGCTTCCGCGCTCGAGCCCTCCCCGATCCAGCTGGCCGCGAGACGGTCCTCGCCCTTGATGGCCGCCGCCATCGCCCAGCCCACCGCCTGCGGGAACTGCGTCGCGAGATTTCCGGAAATCGAGAAGATGTTGCCCTTGCCCCAGTGGTACATGATCGGCATCTGCCGGCCCTTGCACATGTCGTGCGTGTTGGACAGACACTGACACATGAGCTCCACCAGGTTGCGACCGCGCACCACGTGCAGCCCCTGCTGGCGATAGGAAGGAAACAGCATGTCCCCCGGTTGCAGCGCCATCCCGGCGGCTACCGCGACCGCCTCTTCGCCGGTGGATTTGATATAGAAGGAGATGCGCCCCTGGCGCTGGATCCTCTGCATGCGGTCATCGAACAGCCGCGTCAACAGCATATGGCGCAGGCCGACCTGCAGCTCCGGCGGCTCCAGGTGCGGATTCCACGCACCGATGGCGCGGTGGTCGTCGCCGAGTACGCGCACCATTTCCACGGACAGATTCTCGATGTCGCGCGCAGCCGCGGTCACATCCGGGCGATTGACCGCGCCGGCGGGGGATATCTGTACATAACTGAAGTCGGGCTCCTGCCCGGGTCGTGCGGGCGGGAGCGGAACATGCAAACGCGACCGTGGGGTCATGGAGCGCCTCTTGAGGCTCAAAGGTCTGCAAGGGTTGCAGAGCCCAGTAGGAGTTGGGCAGGATTGTAGTCGCCTCACACCGGTAACACTACGCGTGAAGCCCCGCCACACTTTTCGCGGTGTCGTGCTGCGAAACGCAGCACGCCCCGGGACGCTACGCGCCGCCGGCACCGGGCCTGCGGCGCAAACACCCACCGGCAAGGCGCGCGTACGCGTCGGTCGCGAGACCGCCGGCCGCGCCGGCAAAGGCGTGTCGGTGATCAGCGGCCTGCCCCTTGGTGAGGAGGCGCTCGCCGAGCTGGCGGCGCGGCTGAAGAAACTCTGTGGCGCGGGTGGCGGCGCCAGGAACCGCGTCATCGAGATCCAGGGTGAGCACCGCGACAGGCTGGTGGCCGAGCTATGCAAGCTTGGCTACGAGGCACGCCGTTC
>CATPBM010000356.1 GCA_955652625.1 uncultured Steroidobacteraceae bacterium | reverse complement strand
GGGCGGCGAGCCTGCTGCCGGCTGTGCCGGCGCGGAGGCCTGAGCTGGCGCCGCGGAGCCCTGAGTCGGCGGCGCGGAGGCCTGAGCCGGCGCCGCGCCCGCCTGAGCTCCGTCGGCCTTCAGGGTGGCGAGCAGGTCGCCGGTATTGACCTTGCCGCCCTTGGTGGCGTGAACCTTCTCGACGACTCCGCTGGCGGTCGAGGGTACGTCCATCGCGGCCTTGTCGGACTCGAGGGTGACGAGCGGCGTGTCGACGGTGATGGTGTCCCCGGGCTTCACCAGGACGTCGATGACGGCGACGTCCTTGAAGTTGCCCAGGTCGGGCACGCGCACTTCCACGAGGCCCGCGGCCGCATTCATGGCGCAGCCCTCAGACCTTCCAGGGAACAGGCTTGGCCGGATCGACGCCGAGCGCCTTGATGGCGCGGTGCACAGTGGCCTGATCCACGCGCGAATCGGAGCGGCCGAAACCATCGGTGCCGAGCGTCACGTAGCGTACCCCGACCCACTGGCGAATCTGGTCCGGCACGGTACGCACGTAGTCGGTCGCCGCCACCACCGGACCCTCGCGCCCCTGCAGCATCTGCTGCACGTACGGTACGCGCGCGGCCTCGCCCGGGTGCAACAGGTTCCAGCGCTCGCACTCGAGCGCCTGGCGGCGCAGCTCGCTGAAACTCGTGACCGACAGCACATCCGCGGGAATGCCGTAGTCATCCTCGAGAATCTTCGCCGCCGCGAGACACTCGCGCAGGATCGTGCCCGAGCCCAGCAGTGTCGCGCGAACCTTGCCGCGGCCGCCCGTCTGCAGCAGGTAGCCACCACTCAGGATGCCGCTCTCTACGCCCGGCGGAATAGCCGGCTGCGCGTAGTTCTCGTTCATCAGGGTGATGTAGTAGAAAATATTCTCCTGCTCGGTGTACATGCGCCGCAGCCCGTCGTGAATGATCACCGCGAGCTCATAGGCAAAGGCGGGATCATAGGCGACGCAGTTCGGTACGGTGGTGGCGACCAGCTGGCTGTGGCCGTCCTGGTGCTGCAGGCCCTCCCCGGCAAGCGTGGTGCGCCCGGCAGTCGCTCCCAGAAGGAACCCGCGCGTCTGCATATCGCCCGCGGCCCAGATGAAGTCACCCACCCGCTGGAAGCCGAACATCGAGTAGAAGATATAGAACGGCACCATGTTGATGCCGTGATTGCTGTAGGCGGTGCCGGCGGCCATCCACGAGCACAGCGAGCCGGCCTCGTTGATGCCCTCCTCGATCATCTGCCCCTTCTTGTCCTCGCGGTAGGACATGAGGGTCTCCGCGTCCTGCGGCGTGTACAGCTGGCCGACGGAGGAGTAAATGCCGATCTGGCGAAATAGTCCCTCCATGCCGAAGGTGCGCGCCTCGTCCGGGACGATCGGCACGACGTTGCGGCCGATATTCTTGTCCTTGAGAAGAATGCCGAGCGCACGCACGAAGGCCATGGTGGTCGAGATCTCGCGCTCTGCCGTGCCCTCCAGCAGCGACGCGAACGCCTCGAGCGGCGGGATGACCAGCGGCGCGGCGGTGCGACGGCGTACCGGCAGGAAGCCGCCGAGCGCGCGGCGCTTTTCCATGAGGTAACGGGCCTCTTCGGATCCCGCGTCAGGCTTGCGAAACGGCAGCCCGGCAAGATCGGCATCCGACACCGGAATATTGAAGCGGTCCCGGAAGGCGCGCAGGTCCTCGTCCGAGAGTTTCTTCTGCTGGTGCGCGACCATCTGACCTTCGCCGCCCTTGCCGAGGCCGAAGCCCTTGACGGTCTTAGCGAGAATCACGGTCGGCTGGCCCGTGTGGCTCATCGCGGCGGCGTAAGCTGCGTACACCTTCAAGGGGTCGTGGCCACCGCGGTTCAGGCGCCAGATCTCCTCGTCGGACATGTTGGCGACCATCGCCTTGAGCTCGGGGTACTTGCCGAAGAAATGCTCG
The DNA here is from genome assembly GCA_955652625.1 of uncultured Steroidobacteraceae bacterium. Classification (GTDB taxonomy): domain Bacteria; phylum Pseudomonadota; class Gammaproteobacteria; order Steroidobacterales; family Steroidobacteraceae; genus 13-2-20CM-66-19. The sequence continues at coordinate 1,262 of CATPBM010000356.1, read as the reverse complement.
CGCGTGTACGCCCCGCCCTTGGCCTTAAAATTCTGGTACTCCCCGTCGACGCACTCTTCCATCACCCGGCGCAGCAATCCCTGCGTGTCGCGCGCGAGGAGCGGATCCCAGCGCGAACCCCACAACACCTTGATGACGTTCCAGCCCGCTCCGAGGAAGGCGGCCTCGAGCTCCTGGATTATCTTGCCGTTGCCGCGCACCGGGCCATCCAGCCGCTGCAGGTTGCAATTGATGACGAAGATCAGGTTGTCGAGGCCCTCGCGCACCGGCATGGTGAGCGCGCCCATCGACTCCGGCTCGTCCATCTCACCGTCGCCAAGGAACGCCCAGACTTTCTGGTCCGATGGCTTCACGAGTCCGCGGTGCTCCAGGTAGCGCGTAAAGCGCGCCTGGAAGATCGCCATCATGGGACCTAAGCCCATGGATACCGTAGGGAATTGCCAGAAGTCGGGCATCAGCCATGGGTGCGGATAGGACGAGAGCCCGGTCCCGGGGCCGCCCGCCTCCTGGCGGAAGTGCCGCAGCAGCTCCTCGCTAAGACGCCCCTCGAGATAGGCGCGTGCGTAGATACCCGGCGAGGAATGCCCCTGTACGAACACCATGTCGCCGGGATGCTGCTCGGAAGGCGCGCGCCAGACGTGGTTGAATCCCACCTCGTATAGCGTCGCGGACGAGGCATAGCTCGACAGATGTCCGCCGTACTCGGAGGATTTCTTGTTCGCCTGCAGCACCATCGCCAGCGCGTTCCAGCGGATGTACGCCTCCACGCGCCGCTCAAGCGCACGGTTGCCCGGATACTCCGGCTGCTGCCCGGTGGGGATGGTGTTGACGTAGGCGGTGTTAGGCTTGAACGGCAGGTACGCGCCGCTGCGACGCGTGTAGTCGATGAGCCGCTCGAGCAGGTAGTGCGCGCGCTCCGGGCCATGCACCTTCAGCACCGAATCGATCGATTCGAGCCACTCGCGCGTCTCAACGGGATCCAGGTCTTCCAGCTTCGGTGATTCGGTCATGCGATCTGCTCGGGCGCGATCTGCGCGATCCGAAGCCTCTCACACCGCCGTCGCGGAGGGCTGTACCGCGCGCGTGTTGTGCTCAGGTCGCGTTAGAATGAGTAATGATGGCGAGCAGCGGCAGGTAAAGCAAGTGAGCTCAAGGGCTTCCGCCGCTCGCAGCGCCGCTTTGCTGCCCGCCGCGCCGGCGCCGGCAATCGTCAACGCTCACGGCCAGGGCGCCGATAGGCTCGATGCCGTGCTCGCGATCGC
>CATPBM010000355.1 GCA_955652625.1 uncultured Steroidobacteraceae bacterium | reverse complement strand
GAAGAGGCGCGCTACAAGGCGCAGAACAAGGACGCGTTGTAAGCACTTTAGGGGCGTTATAGAACATGGATCGCGACCAAGCCATCAAGCTGATGCAGGACCTGCTGCGGCGGGTAGTCGAGAAAAAGGCCTCCGACCTGTTCATTACCGCGGGCTTCCCGCCGGCGATCAAGCTGGACGGGGAGATCCGGCCGCAGAGCGAGCGCGCGCTCACCGTGGAGCAGTCCGCGACGCTGGTGCGCGCCATCATGAACGACCGGCAGACCAAGGAATTCGACGCCACCAAGGAATGCAACTTCGCGATTGCCCCGCCGGGGATCGGGCGCTTCCGCGTGAGCGCCTTCGTGCAGCAGGCGGCGATCGGCTGCGTCATCCGCCTGATCAACGCCAAGATCCCGACCTTCGAGGAGCTCGAGCTGCCGCCGGTCCTCAAAGAGGTGGTGCTGTCCAAGCGCGGCCTCGTCATCATCGTCGGCGGCACCGGCTCGGGTAAGTCCACCACGCTCGCCGCCATGGTCGGTTACCGCAACGAGAAGACCCGCGGTCACATCGTCACCATCGAGGACCCGGTCGAGTACATCCACCCCCACAAGGGATGCGTCATCACGCACCGCGAGGTCGGCGTGGACACCGATTCGTGGCAGGCGGCCCTCAAGAACACCCTGCGGCAGGCGCCGGACGTGATCCTGATCGGTGAGATCCGCGACCGCGAGACCATGGAGTACGGCATCCAGTTCTCCGAGACCGGACACCTGGTGCTCGCGACGCTGCACGCCAACAGCGCCAACCAGGCGCTCGATCGCGTCATCAACTTCTTCCCCGACGAGCGGCGCGATCAGCTGCTCATGGATCTGTCACTCAACATCCGTGCGCTGGTGTCGCAGCGGCTGGTGCCGCGTGAATCGGGCGCCGGGCGCATCGCGGCGATGGAGATCATGCTCAACTCGCCGCTGATCCAGGACCTGATCTTCAAGGGCGAGGTGGCCAAGATCAAGGAAGTGATGTCGCGCTCCACACGACTCGGCATGAAGACCTTCGACCAGGCGCTGTTCGAGCTGTACGAGACCGGCTTCATTTCCTACGAGGACGCGCTGCGCAATGCGGACTCGAAGAACGAGCTGCGCCTGAAGATCAAGCTCGACAGCAAACGCGAGCAGAAGGTCATCGACGACGGCGGCTCGCTGAAAATCGTCGAGGAAGAGCAGGGCCGTAGTCTGTGAAGAGCGCCAAGGACGTGAAGATGCGCGAGGATCTCGAGGTCACCGGCGAGGTCACCGGCCTGAGCCCCGCGCTGCCGGACGCGCTCACCGCCGCGGTGAGCGCGCGCCACCCGACGCTCAACACCAAGCCGCTGTTCAAGCTGATGGTGGAGAAGAAGGCGTCCGACCTGTTCTTCACCTCCAACGCCCCCATCAAGATCAAGATCGAAGGCGTGATCGTGCCGGTGAACAAGCAGGTGCTGACGCCGGAGACCGTGCGGCAGACGGCCTTCGCGCTCATGTCGGCGGAGCAGCGCGAGCAATTCCTCAACGACTGGGAGCTCGACTTCGCGGTTTCCGAGCCGGGCCTGGGACGTTTCCGCGTCAACGTATTCATGCAGCGCAGCTACCCGGCCATGGTGATGCGCTACATCACCGCCGACATGCCACGGCTCGATTCGCTGGGCCTGCCCGAGGTGGTGACCGAGCTGACGCTCATGAAACGCGGCCTGCTGCTCATGGTGGGGGCGACCGGCTCGGGCAAGTCGACGACGCTGGCGGCGATGATCAACTATCGCAACGAGAACGCCTCCGACCACATCGTCACCATCGAGGATCCGATCGAGTTCCTGCACACCAACAAGCGCTCGCTCGTCAACCAGCGCGAGGTAGGCCTCGACACCAAGAGCTATATGCGCGCGCTGCGCGGTGTGGTGCGCGCCGCTCCGGATGTCATCCTGATCGGCGAGGTCCGCGACAAGGAGGGCATGGAGGCGGCGATCAACCTGGCCGGCACCGGCCACCTGGTGCTCGCGACCCTGCACGCCAACAACTGCGCGGAATCCCTCGATCGCATCATCAACATGTTTCCGCGCGAGCAGCACAACCAGATCTTCCTCGACCTGTCGCAGTACCTGCGCGCCATCATGGCGCAACGCCTGGTGATGGGTAAGGAGAACCGCCGCGTCGCGGCGGTGGAAGTCATGATCAACACGCCGCACATCGCCAACCTCATCAAGAAGGGCGACGTGATATCGATCAAGGAAGCCATCGCCAGCAGCGGCGACCAGAGCATTCAGAGCTTCGACGCCTCGCTCCACAGCCTCTTCAAGAAGGGGCGCGTGTCCCTGGAAGAAGCGCTCATCAACGCCGACTCGCGCGCCAATCTCGAGGCGAAGATCAACTTCGGCTGATGCGCTTACGGGCCGCACCGCTGCCCCTGCGGCGCTGACTGACCGCCGCTGAGGCTAAGGCTTCGCCGCCTCCTGCGCAGCCCCTGGGTCCGCAGCCGGCGTGACCTGCCAGGCGTCGAT
>CATPBM010000354.1 GCA_955652625.1 uncultured Steroidobacteraceae bacterium | reverse complement strand
GTAGGCCTCGGAGCCAAGCTCGCGCCGCCATTCCTCGTCTGACTTCTGAAGCGGAAACTGCTCGTCGGAGGACACTGGTGCGTTATAGCAGCGGCACCAGCAACAGCGCCACGATGTTGATGATCTTGATCAGTGGATTGATGGCCGGTCCCGCGGTGTCCTTGTAGGGATCGCCCACGGTGTCGCCGGTCACCGCCGCCTTGTGGGCATCGGAGCCCTTGCCGCCGAAGTGGCCTTCCTCGATATACTTCTTGGCGTTGTCCCAGGCGCCGCCACCGGTCGTCATGGATATGGCGACGAACAGCCCGGTTACGATCGTGCCGATCAGCAGGCCGCCGAGCGCGCGCACCCCGGCGCCCGCTCCCATCAGGGAGTTCATGGCCAGCCACAACACGATGGGCACGAGGATCGGCAGCAGCGAGGGCACGATCATCTCGCCGATGGCGGCGCGCGTGAGCAGATCCACGGCGCGCGAATAATCCGGCTTTTCGGTGCCCGCCATAATGCCCTTGATTTCGCGGAACTGCCGGCGCACCTCGTTGACTACCGAGCCTGCAGCGCGTCCCACCGCCTCCATGGCCATCGCGGCGAACAAATACGGCACCAGCCCGCCGATGAACAATCCGATGATGACCGCCGGGTCGGACAGCGAGAAGGTGGCAAGCTTGCCGGCGGCTTCGAGGTTGTTGGTGTAGTCCGCGAACAGCACCAGCGCGGCCAGCCCCGCCGAGCCGATCGCGTAGCCCTTGGTTACCGCCTTGGTAGTGTTGCCGACCGCATCCAGAGGATCAGTGATGGGGCGCACCTCCTTGGGTAGGCCGGCCATCTCCGCGATGCCGCCGGCGTTGTCGGTGATCGGGCCGTAGGCGTCGAGCGCCACGATCATGCCGGTCATGGACAGCATCGCGGTCGCCGCGATCGCGATGCCGTACAGGCCATCGAGCGTAAACGAGCCCCAGATCGCCAGGCACACCGCGATCACCGGCAGCGCCGTGGCCTTCATCGACACACCGAGCCCGGCGATGATGTTGGTGGCATGTCCGGTCTGCGAAGCACTGGCCACCTTGCGCACCGGGCTGTACTCGGTGGCCGTGTAGTACTCGGTGATCATGATCATGGCGGCCGTGAGCCCCAGCCCGATGAGCGCACAGCCGAACAGCGCACCGAGGTGCTCCGGCATGATCTGGCGCGTGATGAAGTAGAAGGCCACCGCCGAGACGGCACCGGACACGACGACGCCCTTGTACAGGGCGTTCATGATCTTGCCGCCTGCGCCGACAGACACGAAGAAAGTGCCGATGATGGAGGAGACGATGGAGGCGGCACCGAGTGCCAGCGGGTAAATGACAGCCGCCAGGGCGGCATCCGCGCTGATCTTGCCGAACAACAGGCCGCCGAGCAGCATGGTGGCGACGATGGTGACGGCGTAGGTCTCGAACAGGTCCGCCGCCATGCCGGCGCAGTCCCCGACATTGTCGCCGACGTTATCGGCGATCACCGCGGGGTTGCGCGGGTCGTCCTCGGGGATCCCTGCCTCGACCTTGCCGACAAGATCCGCGCCCACGTCCGCACCCTTGGTGAAGATGCCGCCGCCGAGGCGCGCGAAGATCGAGATCAGCGAGCCGCCGAAGGCGAGTCCCACCAGCGCGTGCAATGCGCCCTCGGGGCCGATCGAGGGGAATTGCCGCAGCAGCGTGTAGTAGCCGGCGACGCCGATCAGCCCCAGGCCCACCACCAGCATGCCGGTGATGGCACCGCCACGAAATGCCACGCCGAGCGCGGCATTGAGTCCGGTGGTGGCAGCCTGCGCGGTGCGTACGTTGGCGCGCACCGAGATGTTCATGCCGATGTAGCCGGTCAATCCGGAGAGCACGGCGCCGACCGCAAACCCGCCCGCGGTGGGCCAGCCGATCGTGGGACCGATCGCCGCGAACAGCACGATGCCGACGATGAGGATGGTGCGGTACTGGCGGTTCAGATACGCCTTGGCGCCCGCCTGGATGGCCGCGGCGATTTCCTGCATGCGGGCGTTGCCCGCCGGCAGGCGCAGAATCGCCGTCATCGAGAATACGCCGTAGAGCACGGCGAGCACGCCGGCCGCAATAGCGGCCCACAGCCACATGGTGGCATCCATTCGCAAAACCTCCCGAAAAAGGCCGCGCACTATAGCACGGGCGCGCCGGTCCTTCGGCCCCAAGCGAGGCCGGAAGATGTTGAATCGCGGCCGGCGCTTAAGCTTCACGCCGCGCCGCGGCGGGTTTCAGACTTTGAAGTCGGTCTTGAGCTTGCGGCGCACCGCCACTCCGCGGATGTGCACGTAGTCGGGCAGGCCATCGCGGTACGGCGGATAGGCCTCACCAGCGATCAGCGGCTCCAGATAGCGGCGGCAGGCCGCGGTGATGCCGAAGCTGTCCTCGCGAATGTACTCGGGCGGAAGCTTTTTCTCCTTGTTGGCAACCGCGGCGAGCGGCACGTGGCCGATCACCCACCGGTAGGGCTTCGATCTCTTGCGCACGATGGTCGGCATCACCGCGTTCACCCCCTTGACGGCGAGCTCCACGGCCGCCTTACCCACGGCGTATGCCTGCTCCACGTCCACGCGCGAGGCGATGTGGCGCGCGGAGCGTTGCAGGTAGTCGGCGACCGCCCAGTGATATTTGTAGCCGTGCGCTTCGCGCACCATGTTGGCGACCACGGGCGCCACGCCGCCCAGCTGCGTGTGCCCGAAGGCATCGCGCGTGCCCGCATCCGCCAGGAACCGGCCGTCCGCGTAAGCGGCGCCCTCGGAGACCACGATCACGCAATAACCATAGGCATCCACGCAGGCGCGCACGCGTTCGAGGAATTTCTGCTGCTCGAAAGGCACTTCCGGGAACAGGATCAGGTGCGGCGGGGCGGCCGGACCGCGGCCCGCGAGACCGCCAGCCGCGGCGATCCAGCCGGCGTGCCGCCCCATGACTTCCAACACGAACACCTTGGTCGAAGTGCGCGCCATGGATGCAACGTCGAGCCCGGCCTCGCGCGTCGAGACCGCGACGTACTTGGCGACCGAGCCGAAGCCCGGACAGCAATCGGTGTGCGGCAGGTCGTTGTCCACCGTCTTGGGCACGCCCACGCAGGTGACCGGAAAACCGAGCGACGCGCCGATCTGCGACACCTTGAGGGCGGTGTCCATCGAGTCGTTGCCGCCGTTGTAGAAGAAATAGCCGATGTTATGTGCGCGGAACACCTCGATCAGGCGCTCGTACTCGGCGCGGTTCTGGTCGATGCCCTTGAGTTTGAAGCGCGCCGAACCGAAGGCTCCCGCCGGCGTGTGTCGCAGGGCGCGGATGGTCGCGGCGCTCTCGCGGCCGACGTCGATGAGGTCCTCGGTGAGCGCGCCGATGATGCCGTGACGACCCGCGTACACCTTGCCGATGGGCCTCGAGCGCAGTGCCGTCTCGATCACCCCGCATGCCGAGGCGTTGATGACGGCGGAGACCCCGCCCGACTGGGCATAGAATGCATTTCTGGAGGCTGTTTTTTTCATGGCTGCGGGCAAGAATAACGCACGCGCCTCGGCCTGTGCGACGCCCGCAGGCAGCTTTGGGCGTCTGTTTGACCTCTCCGGGAGCGGCCGGTAACGTTGCGGGCCTTTGTGGCCGTAACGCGGCCGCGGCGTCGTCACTGAGCAAACATGCGCATCGTCCTGTTGGGCGCACCCGGTTCGGGCAAGGGCACCCAGTCGCAGCGTCTCGTGGAGCGGCTCGGGATCCCGCAGATCTCGACCGGGGATCTGCTGCGGGCCGCGGTGCAGCGGGGCACCGAGCTTGGCCGCCAGGCCAAGGAGGCCATGGACGCGGGCCGGCTGGTCGAGGACTCCCTCGTGCTAGGCATGTTCCGTGAACGTCTGCGCGAGCCCGACACGCGCAAAGGCTTCATTCTGGATGGCTTCCCGCGCAACCTCGCCCAGGCACACGCGCTGAATCGACTGCTCGAGGCGCTGAAGCAGCCGCTGGATGCGGTGGTGCAGCTCGAGGTCAACTACGCCGAACTGGTGCGGCGCATTTCCGGCCGGCGTACCTGCGCCGACTGCGGCCGGGTGTTCAATCTGCTCACCTCCCCGCCGTCGGGGCCGAAGCAGCTGTGCCCGAAGACCGGCGCGCCGCATCGCCTGGTGCAGCGTCCCGACGACAACGAAGCGACGGTCACCGAGCGGCTGCGGGTGTACGACGAGAAGACCCGGCCGTTGATTGACTTCTACCGCGCGCGCGGGCTCCTGCGGGTGATCAATGCCGAGGGGGACGTGGATGAGGTGACGCGGCGCCTGGCGCAGGCGCTGGGGGCGCCGGCGCTGCGCAGGCCGAAGCGCGCGAAGAGCGCGGCGCAAAAAGACAGGAAACCCGTACGCGCGAAACCAGCACGCCGGCGCGCCAAGGCGGCAAGCCGCCAGGCAGTCG
>CATPBM010000353.1 GCA_955652625.1 uncultured Steroidobacteraceae bacterium | reverse complement strand
GGCGAGATCAACCGTGGTTTCACCCTCGGCGGCCACGTGGCGGCGCTCGATGCCGGTGCGGCTGCGGATCCACTCATCGGTGGTATCGACCATTTTCTCCAGGTCGAAATTGGTGATCACCTTCTCGGGCAGGTACGAGCCAGTGCCGGTGATGCGCGAATGAATCAACTACCCGCCCCTTCCACGCGCAATGCCTGCGCGATGTGCTCGGTGAGCCCGCGCCGCGCCGCGAGCGCCGCCATGCCGATCGCGCGTGCGAAAGCGACACCGTCGGCGCGACCGTGGCTTTTTACCACGATCCCCGTCAGTCCCACCATGCAGGCGCCGTTGTAGCGGCGCGGATCGAGCCCCGCGGCCGCCCGGCGCAGGACCGGGCGGGCAACGAAACCGGCGAGGCGATCAAGGAAAGACGCCGCAAACTCCTGCCGCAGACGATCGCTAATCAGTCCGGCGGCCCCTTCCATGGTCTTGAGCGCCACGTTGCCGGTGAATCCGTCGGTCACCACGACGTCGACGTCGCCGGAGAAGATGTCGTCGCCTTCCACGAAGCCCACGTAATTCAGCCCCGCGCCGCTGAGCAGGGCGTGCGCCGCCTGCACGCCCTCGTGGCCTTTCATCTCCTCCTCGCCGATGTTGAGCAGCCCGATGCGCGGTGAGCTCAGTCCGTATACGTCACGGGCGATGATGGAGCCCATGGCCGCGAACTGCCGCAACTGTTCGGGGGTCGCCTTGGTGTTGGCGCCCAGATCGAGCATGTGCGTGATCCCGTGGGCCGCAGGAATGGTGGAGATGATGGCGGCGCGCTCCACTCCCGGGAGCGTCTTCAGCACGAAATGCGCGATCGCTGTGAGTGCCCCGGTGTTGCCGGCGCTCACGCAGGCGCAGGCGCGCCCTTCGTGTACCAGGTCGACGGCCACGCGCATGGAGGAGTTCTTCTTATGGCGGATCGCCTCGCGCGGCTTGTCGTCCATCGCCACCACCTGGGAGGTCTCCACCGCAGCGGCGCGCGCGCGCGCGCCGGCCGGCAGCGACGCGAGGCTGCCTGCAATCAGCTGCGGCTCACCCACCAGCAGCACGCGCAGCTCCGGATCGTCGGCCAGCGCGCGCAGCGCACCGGCAACGTATTCGCGCGGCTCGTTGTCGCCGCTCATCACATCGATCGCGATCGGCAGCACGCAGGCCCTTGGGTCCGGCGCTTGGCTTAAGCGGGTTAGCCCTTGTCTTCGGTCTCGGCGGGCTTTTCGATGACGCGCCGGCCGCGATAGAAGCCATCGGGCGTAATCCGGTGACGCAAATGCGTTTCACCCGACTGCGGGTCGGTCGACAACGCCGGCTTCGCGAGCCCATCGTGCGAACGGTGCATGCCGCGTCGCGAGGGGGTCTTGCGGCTCTTTTGAACGGGCATGTGTATCAGCTCCTGACTCGAATTCAACTCTAACGTTTCATCAGCTCGGCCAGCCACGCAAACGGCCTATGCGTTTCGCCTGCGCCGTCCGCGGCCGCAACCGGCGCAGGCCCGGTCACGCATCCCGCGCCGCCCTCGTGCAACGGCACGAGGGGCAGCGTCAGCAGCAGCTCCTCCGTGATGAGCTCGCCGATGCTGATGCGGCCACCGGGAGCCAGCACCGGCTCGAGGTCCGCAGGCACACGGCCCGCCTCCGCCTCGGAGGCGATCAGCGCAACCCGTGCCGCCGTCTGCACTGCCAGCTGCATCGGCTTCATGCAACGCTGGCACTCGAGCGTGGCGGCGCCGCTCATCGCCAGCTCCGCCACCGCCGTGCCTTGCTTGCGCGCGAAGTGCACGCGTCCGTGCACGCTGCCCGCGAGGCCAGCACGCAGCGAGCGCAGGCCGGAAAGCTCGGCGAGCGGGACAGCAAAGTCGACGTCGGCTTCGCCATCGGCCAGCCGGTCGACCTCCAGCGGTCTCGACCAGGGCGGCGACATGGGGCGCGTATAATAGGTAGCGAGTCTCGCCAAGTCAAAGCCGGGTTTAGCCCTAAGCCATTGTTTCTCGAAGGCGATTCCGCATCGCCCGTGAGCTGCGTGCAACCGCTGATTCTCGCCTCCACGTCCCCTTACCGCCGCGAGCTGCTGGCGCGGCTCGGTGTGGCGTTTGAGGCGCTCGCCCCGGGTGTGGGCGAGGGGCAGATCGCCGGGGAGTCCCCCACCGATCGCGCGCTACGCCTGGCACGGGCCAAGGCGGAGGCCCTCGCGCAGCGCTATCCCGGCGGCATTGTCATCGGCAGCGACCAGGTGGCGGCGGCCGCCGGGAGCGTGCTCGACAAGCCCGGCGATGCGCCGGGGTGCCGGGCACAGCTTGAGTACTTAAGCGGAAAGACGGCCCGCTTCCACACCGCGTGCGTGGTGCTGGGACTGAGCGCCGGCGTGCGCATGGCCCACGTCGACACCACCACCGTCGTGTTTCGCGCCCTCTCGGGGAAGGAGATCGAGCGCTACGTTGCGCGCGAGGAGCCCTTCGACTGCGCGGGTAGCTTCAAAGCTGAAGCGCTCGGAATTTCGCTGCTCGAATGCATCGAGAGTCAGGATCCCACCGCGCTCATCGGGCTGCCGCTCATCTGGCTCGCAGGCGCGCTGCGCGACGCCGGCTATCCCCTGCCGTAACGGCGCGGTGGCCGGCGGCCCGCCTGCGCTGGGCGGGAAGCTGATCCAGCACCGCGGCGAGCTCGGGTGGGAGCGGCGTGTTGACACTGAACTCCCCGCCCTGCGGCCACGCGAAGCTCAGACTGTGCGCGTGCAGGAACATGCGGTGGAGCCCCAGCGCCTTGAGCTCGCTGTTGAAAGCCGCATCCCCGTACTTCTCATCTCCCGCCACCGGGTGCCCGGCGTGTTGTGCATGCACGCGGATCTGGTGAGTGCGGCCCGTGCGCAGCGTGACTTCCATCAGCGTTGCGGTCGTGCCGAAAAACTGCACGGGGCGAAACTCGCTCACCGAGGGCTTGCCGGAGGGGCCGGCACGCACCGTGCGTTCGCCACTGACCCGGGTGTTGGTGTGCAGCGGAACGTCGATGCGCTTGGCTCCCAGGTCCCACTTGCCCCGGACCAGGGTGAGATAGCGCTTATCGAAACCCTCCTCGCGCAGGAGTGCGTGCAGCGTCCTTAAGGTGGCGGCATGGCGTGCGACGAGCAGGCACCCGCTGGTATCGCGGTCCAGGCGGTGCACCAGCTCGAGCGACTCGGCAGGCCGCAGCGCCCGCAGCGCCTCGATGACCCCGAAGCTCACTCCGCTCCCACCGTGCACGGCGACGCCGGCAGGCTTGTCGAGCACCAGCAGCTTCTCGTCTTCGTAGACGATGGCCTTGCCGATCCTGGCGGCGAGGTCCGCCGAGGGCCGGCCCGTGTCCGCCGGCGGAAGCAGCCGCACCGGGGGAATTCGGATCCGGTCCTTGAGAACCAGGCGCGTTTCGGGGCCCGCCCGGCGGCCGTTTACGCGCACTTCGCCCTTACGGATGACACGATAAACGCGGCTGCGGGGCACCTGCCCCAGGAGCTTGTGTACGTAGTTGTCGAGCCGCTGACCCGCCTCATTCTCAGTGACCTCAAAGTGCTGCACCTCGGTGCGGCTTTCCGGTGGGTTCTGCGGGGCCAACGGCTTCTTCGCGTAAGACATTGTTTCTACAACGGTCTGTCGAGTATACTCTGTGGGTCGTCCGCGACGCGGACGCGCCAGTGGTTGGCGGCCATGCCGCCGCCCGTTTTAGTTGGACCTCTGAGTCGAGGCCATCGCATTGGGCCGCCAAGGTCGCGCCATCTGCGTTGAATCTCCCAGCCCGAGACTTCCGCAGCCGGTGCCATCAGTCGGGTTCACCGAAGGTTTCCTTTCCGTACCGCCCGTAACGAGGCGGTCATCTACCCGTGAATAACGAGAGACGCTCTCATTCGTCAGGTTTAAGGAATCTTCGTTGCCGCGGATTTAAAGTCCCGTGGCCTCCCGCCGTGTGCTTGCCGGCCCCTCACCGCACAGTAGGGGCACATGAAGAGAATGCTAGTCAATGCAACTCAGGAAGAGGAGTTGCGCGTCGCTCTGGTTGATGG
>CATPBM010000352.1 GCA_955652625.1 uncultured Steroidobacteraceae bacterium | reverse complement strand
GTTCGAGGCGCTGGTGGCCGGGATCACCGCGGACTTCATCCACAAGCTCGACCCGGCGCGCGAGCGCTGCTGGATCGCGGAGAGTCAGGGCCGGCGCCTGGGGTGCGTTTTCCTCGTCGCCGGGGCCGGCGCGACCGCGAAGCTGCGGCTGCTCCTGGTGGAGCCCGAGGCGCGCGGGCTGGGGCTCGGCCGCCGGCTGATCGCCGAGTGCGTGCGCTTCGCGGGCGCGGCGGGCTACGAGCGCGTTACGCTCTGGACCCACGCGAATCTGCTCCCCGCGCGGCACCTCTACACCCAGGCGGGATTTCACAAAACTGCGCACCAACGCCGTCGCAGCTTCGGGCACACGCTCACCTCCGAGACCTGGCAGCTCGAGCTGCGTGCGCTCGCACGCGGCGCGCGACGCGCCGCCCGCCAAGAGCGGCGAGCCGACTAGGGTGCCACCTGGCGCCCTGCTAGAGTGGCGCGGGTTTTTAAGGAGGCTGACCCATGCGACGCACATCGATGCTGGCAACGGCAATCCCGCTGGCCGTGGCTCTGAGTGCCTCGGCGGTGCAGGCGGCACACACCCCGCACGCGGTACCGGCGTACATCGGCGCCGCGGTTGCCGATCGCGCCCGGCCGCAAGAGGACACCCGGCGCGATGCGGAGCGTAAGCCCGCCGAGACGCTCGCCTTCGCCGGTGTGAAACCTGGCGATCACGTCGCGGAACTCGCTCCGGGCAAGGGGTATTTCACGCGCCTGCTGAGTGCCCTCGTCGGCCCGAACGGCAAGGTGATCGCGATCGCTTCTCCGCCGGCGCCCGACGCGCCGCCGGATAAGCCCAAACCCGCAGCCGCGGTGCAGGCGATCGCGGCCGATCCGCACTACTCCAATGTGACGGTGAGCGAGCAGCGCGCCTCGCAGCTCGCGCTCCCGGATGCTGTGGACCTGGTGTGGACCTCCCAGAACTACCACGACTTCCACAACGTGCCCAACATCGAGGTCGCGAACATCGACAAGGCGGTGTTCAATGCGCTCAAGCCCGGCGGCCTCTACATCGTGCTCGATCACGCCGCCGAAGCCGGCTCCGGTTTCCGCGACACCTCGACGCTGCACCGGATCGATCCGGAGGCGGTGAAGAAGGAAGTGACCTCGGTGGGCTTCAAGTTCGAGGCCGAGAGCGACCTGCTGCGCAACAAGGAGGATGCGCATACGGCGAAAGTGTTCGATGCCAGCATCCGCGGCCACACGGACCAGTTCATGCTGAAGTTCAGGAAGCCTAAGTAAGGAGCCCGCGGGTGCGAGGATCCTCCTCGCCTGCGAAGTAGCGCTCCAGCGCCTCGCTGAAGACTCCCCCGCCGCCTGGCGCACCCGCACCGGCGCGCGCCGGGCGCGCATCTTCTGGGGGCGCGCGCTCGAGGGCGGCGTACGCGAACAGCGTCACGCACGAGTGGAATTTCAGGTGATCGGGGTAGCCGAAGATCTCTTCCACGCTGTGCCCCTGCACGCCGTTCACCAGCCGCGTGCACGCCCGCAGCCGCTCCCCGAGCAGCGGGTGCGCCAGATACGCGCGCGCTTCCTCGAGTGAGCCGATCGCGTAGGTACGCGCCGTGGGGCTCGAGCCCAGGCCCTGAAGCTGCGGAAAGATAAACCACATCCAGTGGGTGCGCTTGCGGCCGGCGGCGAGCTCGGCGCACGCCTGCGCAAAGACCGCGTCCTGAGCGGCGATATAACGCTCGAGGTTATAGCGATCGGAGGTCATGGTTCCGCCGTGCCGTCTGGACTATTCTAGGGCTTGGCCATAATAACGACCCAGTGAACGGGCACGTCGAGGGGTATGCTGAAGTCCGCGCGCGCCCTGGCTCCCGCACCCGCAAGGCTGGGCTGCCTGGCTCACGCGGCGGCCGCCCTCGTTGCCGCCCTGGTGCTCGCCGCCGCGCCGATCCCCGCCCACGCCATAGTCGCGCTCACCCCCGAGCTGCAGAAGCAGGTGAGGGCTGCCACCTTCGAGGTGGTCATCAGGAAGCCCACGAAGGATTCGGTCACCTACGAGAAGCCCCTGCCGCTCGAGCTCGTTCCGTTCACCGAGCGCAACGATGCGTACTGGCCGGTCGGAACCGCGTTCGCCGTTGCACCCGACACCTTCGTGACCGCAGCGCACGTGCTGGTCGTGGGTGTGGGCAGTCAGTTCGGAACGCCCGGGATCCGCGATGGCCACGGCGGCGTGTACAGCATCGACCGGGTACTGAAGTTCTCGCTCCACGAGGACTACGCCGTATTCACCGTGAGCGGCGCGCCGCCGGTCACGCCGTTTGCCACCAGCGCCGCGGCGGCGGTGGATGACCTGGTATTCACCGTGGGTAACGCGCTGGGCGAGGGCGTAGTGATCCGCGACGGCCTGCTGACGTCCCTGACCCCCGAGCCCCAGGACGGCAAGTGGAAGTACCTGCGCTTCTCCGCGGCGGCCTCGCCGGGAAACAGCGGCGGCCCGCTGCTGGATGCGCAGGGGCGCGCGGTGGGCGTGGTCATCGCCAAGTCGCCCAACGAGAATCTCAACTACGCGCTGCCCATCGAGCGGGTGCTCAACGGCTCGGACAAGCGCGCCGTGTTCGATACCCGCGAGTCGTTCGGCATCCCGAAGCTCCTGCAGGGCACGATCGTCGCCCAGTTCGTGGAGAGCTTCGCCCTGCCGCTGCCGTTCGCGGAGTTCTCCCGCAACTTCCGCGCGGCGGTCCTCAGGTTCGTGAAGGAGCAGCAGGTAAAACTGCTGGCCTCCGAAGCGGCCGATCTTTTCCCGAAAGGAGCATCGGGAAAGCTGCTGGCCACCTTGTATGAGGCCAATGACCCGTGTCTCGTGGCCCAGCAGGACGACCGATCCTGGGACGTGCACAGCTGCGACACCGACAGCGAGGTGCGCCTGCCCGGGGATGGGCGCGTGTGGACCTGTCAGGACGCGGGGCCGGCGCAGTTGTTCCATCTGCAGTACCCCGGCACCGCGTCCGACGAGCACCACTACCACGACACCCGGGAGTTCATGGACCTGCTGCTGAAGGCCCTGAAGCTGCCGCGCATCGTCGGCACGCAGGCGGTGCGCATCACCTCGCTCGGCGCTGCGCAGCAGGAGAGCCTGCTGCGCGATCACTTCGGGCGCCTCTGGCAGCTGCGTGTCTGGTCACTGGGCTATGCGGACGGCTACGTCGTGGTGCTGGCGCTGCCGACTCCCGACGGCTACGTCGGCCTCATGAGCCTGACGACGAGCACGTTCCTCGATGGCGTAACCGAAAGTTCCAGGTTTCTTGCCGACTACCTGTACCTGACCTACACCGGCTCCCTTACGCAATGGCGCGCGTTTCTCGAGCGGCGCGAGCTGCGCCCCGCGGTGTTTGATCGCATCAGGCTGCAATACGCTTTTGACAAGGCCTTGCGTTTCGACTCCCCGCGCCTGCAGCTCGACAGCTCCGGGGTCATGACGGTCAGCGCTCAGAGCACGCTCGCCATGCAGATGGCTTACATGCTCGATGAGGGCAAGCTCGTATGGGACGTCGGGGGCGTCGTGCTGCGGGAAGATCGCGACAGGAAAACCTACCTCGCCGCCTACCGGCAGTCCCACCCCGCAGAGGATGCCGGCAGGGACAGGCGCGAGCGCTGGGAGCACATGACGCGGCGCGACGGCGACTTCAACGGTAGCGCGCAGCACGATGATCAGTACAAGAGCTTCTGGATCCGCACGGTCGGGGCCGGCGCAGGCCCGACAGGCAGCGCCGATGCGGCGGCGCGGCCGCTCTATGAGATCGTTTACAGCACCGACACCAGTGTCCTGCCGCCGCAGATAGAGGACATCCAGAGCAGACTCCCCAAGGTATTGCGGGTGACGGAGTAGCGGCGCCGGCTGAAGCGGCTGCGCGCGGCTAGTCCGGCGGATTGTGCGCGCGCAGGAACGCGACCGACTCCTGCAGCCGGAAGTCAGCCCGCCTTGCGCAGCACCAGCACGAAGCGGTCGGTCTTGCCGACCATCGGGCCTTTGTAAGTGATCTGATCGCGCGGGTCGTCGGGCCGGCGCAGCACCTCGCTCGTGCCGACGACCTTGAAGCCGTGCTGCTCGAACTCCTGCCGTGCGTACGCCTCGTCGATGCGGTGCAGAGGCCCTGCGGCCGAGGTGCCGGTGCCGGGCGTGGCGGAGTGATCGACCAGCAGCACCACGCCGCCGGGCTTCATCACGCGGGCGATTTCACTCACCACCCGGCTCACGTCGAACTTCGGCCAGTTGTCCTTGGGGTTCGGGTCCACCCAGTAGAAGTCGTGGTAAGCCTTGACGAACAGCATCGCATCGAGCGAGCTGTCGGGCAGATCCAGATGCTCAGCGTCGACGGTGCGGTGCTCCACGTTGCCCAGCCGCCCGTTGATGCGCTCCTTCCAGTGGTTCTCGCTCCAGTAGTCCCAGGTGGGGTTATTAAGGAGCAGGACGTGCCCCTGCGGGCCGACGACGTAGCTGGCGAGCTCGCTCCAGTAGCCGTCCGCAGCCATGTAGTCCGCGACCTGCATGCCGGGCTTGATGCGCGCGAGGCGCAGGAGCGCCGCCGGGTGATCGATGGGATCGCGCTTCAGGTCGTCCGCGGAGCGTCCGGGGTGGGCCACCGCCGCGTCGTAGAGGTCCCCGGCGCGCGGGTTGGCCGGGGCGAGCGTGGCGAGGAGCAGGGCGAAGCAGAGCGCCGGGGCGCGGCGCGCACGGGGGCCGAAAGCTGACATACAGCACTTCCTCAGGGCGTGGGCTGCGAGTATGAACGCGGCCGCGCGAGCGTGCGCGGGGCTGCGACAAAACGAGTGACCGATGGGCACGAAAATCAGTGTCGTCGATGCTTTGGCCCAGCGGCAGGCGCCGCCCGGCGTTGGCGGAATACCATCACGAAGCGATCGGTCTTGCCCACCATCTCTCCCTGGTAGGTGAGCAGCTCGCGAGGATCGTCGGGCCTTCG
>CATPBM010000351.1 GCA_955652625.1 uncultured Steroidobacteraceae bacterium | reverse complement strand
CGAGGACCTCGACCGCATCGTGACAAATGACGCGCACGTTGCGGAGCCGTTGGCTCTCGAGCGCGAGCAACAGCCGCCCGATTCCCGGCCGGTGCACTTCGACACCCAGAAAGTCGCGCTCCGGATGTGCGGCCGCGAGCGCGAGGAGATTCTCGCCGTTGCCGAAACCGATCTCGAGGGTGCGCGGCGCGGCGCGACCAAAATGGGCATCGGCATCGAGCGTGCGAGGCGTGAATTCGATGCCGTACTGCGGCCACAGCTGCGCGAGCGCGCGTTCCTGCGCCGGGGTGATGCGCCCGTTGCGGGTCACGAAGGAGCGCACGGAGCGCGGGTGTTCAGTCTCGGCCATGGGCGTTGGATCTTACAGCGCCTGGATGCGCTTCCCGCACACCGGCCGCGGCCTCGCGCGTGCCGGGGCATGGTCATGGTATAAGCGCGCGCTAACTGTGCCCCGAGGGACGAGGGCAGCGGAGGTGAGAGATGTCGCAGTGGCTTTCAGCGGGCGTGATCGCCCTGGCGAGTGTCGGGGCGGCTTGGGCGGACGAGCCGTCTCATGCGGAAGGCCGGGCGGATGAGCACGCCGCCTCGCCGGCGCTGGTTTCGCAGTTGTGCCGGATCGACGTCAAGGGCGACAAGAAGGATCAGTGGATGCGCCTGCCGACGCAGCAGAGCTCGGCCACCCAACATCACCTGGGCGTGCGCGGCAAATCCCTGGACTACACCGCCACGGCCGGCACGCTGATCGTCCGCGACGACGAGGACAAGCCGATCGCCAGCATCGGCTACGTGGCGTACACCCGCCGTGAAGAGAAGGGCGGCGCTGCCCGCCCGATCACGTTTGCGTTCAACGGCGGGCCGGGCTCCTCCTCATTGTGGCTGCACATGGGGGTGCTGGGACCCAGGCGCGTCGTGGTTTCGGATCCCGACCCGACGCCGCCGGCGCCGTATCGCACCCTGGACAACGAATACGGCCTGCTCGACAGGAGCGATCTGGTCATGATCGATCCGGTCGGCACGGGATTGAGTCACGCGGTATGCGACCACAAAGACGACGAGTTCTGGGGAGTCGATCCGGACATCGACTCTGTCAGCCGCTTCATCGCGCAGTACCTGAGCGACAACAATCGCTGGACCTCCCCGAAGTATCTCCTCGGGGAGAGCTACGGCTCCACGCGCGCAGCGGCGATCGTCAACTACCTGCGCGAGCGCCGTGCGCTCGCCTTCAACGGCCTGGTTCTCATCTCGGTCGCGACCGACATCGAGGCGATTTTCGCGGAGCTGCCGGGAAATGACCGCCCCTACGCGGTGTACCTGCCGGCCTACGCGGCGGTGGCCTGGTACCAGCACGCGCTGCCGAACCAGCCGGCCGCGCTCGAGCCTTTCCTAGCCGAGGTACGCGCCTACGCCATGGGGCCCTTCGCGGCAGCGCTGCTGAAGGGCGATGCGCTCCCCGACGCCGAGCGCGACGCCGTAGTGGACAAGGTGCACGAGTACACCGGGCTTTCGGCGGAGTACCTGAAGGCCGCTAACCTGCGCGTCTCCGAGAATGAGTTCGCGCACGAACTGCTGAAAGCGCGGCGCCTGACCGTCGGCCGGCTCGATGGGCGCTTCACCGGCCCGACGCCCGATCCACGGGCCAAGGAGACCGACTATGATCCGCAGTCATCCGCCATCAGCGCCGCGTACGCCGCGACCTTCCTCGATTACTACCACGGGGATCTTAAGTTCGGACAAGGCAGCACCTATCGCACCACGAACTTCAGCATCGGCGAGAAGTGGAAGTGGACGCACAAGACCGGGCGCGGCGAGCAGCCGATCGTCAATTCAGGTGTCGACCTCGCCGAGGCGCTGATGAAGGATGCGGGCCTGAAGGTGCTGGTGCTGAACGGCTACTATGATCTCGCCACGCCATTCTCCGCGACCGAGTACGTCATGACGCACCTGGGGGTGCCGCCGGCCGTCGGCGCACGCATAACAATGAAATACTACGAAGCCGGCCACATGATGTACGTGCATCCTCCCTCCATCGCGAAAATGAAGAGCGACCTCGACGCCTTCATCGGCTCGACCGCAGGGAGCAACCGGTAGCGCGGTCTTAAGGCCGCGAGGCGCTCAACCCATGTTCCCGCCGGAGGCGGTCTGCGCGGTTGCCGCGCTGTTCATCGTCGGGATGGTGTGGCTGCGCACGCGCATGCACTACGCGCAGGCGACGCGCGGAGTGCGCTCGCTGACCCGGGCGGGCTGGTGCTACTTCGCCGTTCTCGTACTGCTGTTGGCGTTGGGTTGGTTTGCGGCGCCGGCGCTTGCGCGCCGGCTGGGCGGCGCGGCATCGATTGCGGCACTTGCGCCCACGCTCGCCCGCGTGATGTGGTTTCTCGGCGCGTACTACCTGTTCATCCCCCTGCACCGGCTGCTGAAGGCGGGCGGCTTCGAAGTGTTCAAGCCCCCCGTCGCGAGCGTGCAAGGCGAGGCCTGAGCGCCATTGCGCGCGGGTGCAGCTGTGGCAGCCAACACACCATCGTGTGTATCATCGCCAAAACCCGCTGACGGTCCGGCGGAGCCAAACCATGACGAGAGACGCCCGCCGCAGGCTGGCGCCTCACGTTTTCGGGAGGAATTTGCTATGCCACGCATCCTGACGCGATCCCTCGGCCTCGCCGGTTCCGTCCTGCTGCCGCTTGTAGTGAGCGCACAACAGACGGACCAGCCTCAGGG
>CATPBM010000350.1 GCA_955652625.1 uncultured Steroidobacteraceae bacterium | reverse complement strand
GTACGTGCACAGGTAACTTGAGCAGCAGCGCAGAAACTTGGCGTGCTCGATCAGCACGGCATTGGCGTAGTCCCGGCAGCCGTAAAAGAGAGCAAACAAACGCATGCGTTTGGCGCCGGTGAGCTCTCGTTCGCGTGCATAGTCGGCCATGCCCTTGCGGTGCACAAGCGCGAATGCCGTGCACCGCAGCGCGAGGACTTGACGGGCAAAGCGATCCTCGCCGGACACGGCGCGCATCAGGCGATCGTGTTCCGCCGTCCAACGGCGATAGCTATCGGGGGATTCGAGAACGCGACTGGCAATGAGGTCGATCGGCGACTCCAGGCACGCCGCTATTTGGACTCTTGACTCGGACTCTTCCATGAGCCGGACATGCTGGTAGGCATGAAACGGCATGCGCCTCCCGTTTAAACCGTATCTTATTCTTGTCCTGTAAACCCGACGCTCAGTCTCCGCTCAGTTGGCCGGGTGTGCAATGCTTATTAGGGTCAGCGAGAATGGTTAAGGCTGCGTTGCGGCCTGATGACGATGATGCTGGGCATTCACGACTACTGGCTTTTCATCCTGTCCGGGATCCTGCTGAACCTGACCCCCGGGCAGGATACGATATACATCCTGGGCCGCAGCCTCACCGGGGGCCTGCGTACGGGCGTGGCCTCGGCGTTCGACGTCCTCACCGGCAGCGTGATTCACACCCTGGCTGCGGCGGCCGGACTGTCGGTGCTTCTGGGGACCTCGCCGCTGGCCTTCACGGTGGTGAAGCTCTGCGGCGCGGCATACCTTATGTATCTTGGCTCGCGGCTGCTGTTCACCCGGGCCGCTGGAGCAGGCCTTGATCCGGAGGCTGCGCCGGCGCGCGGCAGCCCCTGGAACGCTTTCAGCCAGGGCGTGCTCACCAATGTGCTCAATCCCAAGGTGGCGCTCTTCTTCCTGGCCTTCCTGCCGCAGTTCATCAGCCCCTCGAGCCCGTCCAAGACCCTCGCATTCCTGGCGCTCGGCGCCACCTTCATCAGCACCGGCCTGATCTGGTGCCTGGTGCTGGCCTTCGGCGCTGCGCGTCTGCGCGACTTCCTCATGCGCAATCCCAGCGTCCGCACGCTGATCGACCGCAGCATCGGGGGCCTTTTCATCGTGCTCGGCGCCCGGCTGGCGTGGACCCGGTAAAAGAGGGCGGCATGACGAGTGAGGTTCTGATTGTCGGTGCCGGGCCCACTGGCCTCGCCCTGGCGCTGTGGCTCACCAGGCTTGGCGCGCGCGTGCGCCTCATCGACAAGACCGGGGAGCCTGGCACGACCTCACGCGCCCTGGCCGTGCAGGCCCGCACGCTCGAGCTGTATCGCCAGCTCGATCTGGCCGACACCGTCGTCGCCGAGGGCCACAAGGTCCCCGCGGTCAATCTCTGGGTCCGGGGCGAACGCAAGGTGCGTGTGGACTTCACCACCGTGGGCGCGGACCTGACGCCCTATTCCTTTCTTCAGATTTTTCCGCAGGACCAGCACGAGCGGCTGCTCATTCAGAGGCTGCAAGCCATGGGAGTCTCGGTCGAGCGCCGCACTGAGCTGCTCGGTTATGCGGAGGAAGGCGATCGCGTCGTGGCGCGCCTGCGCGGGGCCGACGGCGCCGAGGAGCGCTGCGAGGCGCGCTACATTGCAGGTTGTGACGGGGCTCGCTCGCTGGTACGCGAGACCATGGGCACGGGCTTTCCCGGCGGTACCTATCGCCAGATTTTCTACGTCGCGGATGTCGACGCGTCCGGTCCCCCGCTCGATGGCGAGCTCCACGTCGACCTCGACGAGGCCGATTTCCTCGCGGTCTTCCCGCTTGCCGGGCAGGGACGGGCACGCCTGATCGGCACGGTGCGCGACGAGCGCGCCGACCATCCCGAGACGCTGCGGTTCGAAGATGTCAGCGGCCGGGCGATCAACAACCTGAAAGTACAGGTCAGGAGAGTGAACTGGTTCTCGACCTATCACGTGCATCATCGCGTCACGGAGCACTTCCGCAAAGGACGTGCCTTCGTGCTGGGGGACGCCGCGCACATTCACAGCCCGGCCGGCGGACAAGGCATGAATACCGGTCTCGGGGATGCCATCAATCTCGCCTGGAAACTGCACGCCGTGGTCGCTGAGCGCGCGCCGCAGAGTCTCCTGGACAGTTATGAAGCCGAGCGCATCGGATTCGCCCGGCGCCTGGTCGCCAGCACCGATCGCGGGTTCAGCTTTGTGACAGCCGAAGGGCGGTTGGCGGATGTGGTGCGCACGCGCGTCGCACCATTGCTGATTCCGAAGGTGATGGGATTCGGATTCGTCCGCGAGTACCTGTTTCGCACCGTTTCGCAAATCACGCTGAATTACCGCGGCAGCCCGCTCAGCAGGGGTTCGGCGGGTAAGGTGCATGGCGGGGATCGCCTGCCGTGGGTCCGCATCGACGGCGTCGACAACTTCGACTCCCTCGCGAGCATGGCCTGGCAGGTGCATGTGTACGGCTCGGTTCGCGCCGAGCTTGCCGAGTACTGCCACGATCACGGCCTTGCCCTGCATCGATTTGAATGGAAAGCGGAGCATGAGGCCGCGGGCCTCAAGTGCGATGCACTGTACCTGCTGCGTCCGGACACTTATGTGGCGCTCGCCGACACCGCGGGCGCACCCGCGGCGATCGAGCGCTACTTTGCCGACACCGGCATCCGGGTGGTAGGTTCGAGCGCATGAGCGACACGAAGACCTACACCGGCAGCTGTCATTGTGGCGTCGTGCGTTACGAAGTCACCATGCCGGCCCCGCAGCAGGCCATGGCCTGCAATTGCTCCATCTGCTCGCGCACCGGATGGCTGCTGGCCTTCGTGGCGGGCGCGGACTTGAAGCTGCTCGCCGGCGAGGGCGAGCTGACTGACTATCAGTTCGGTAAAAAGCGCAGCCATCACCCCTTCTGCCGCGTCTGCGGCGTGCGCTGCTTCTCCCGTGGCACCGACAGGGAGGGCAAGCCGACAGTGGCCATTAACCTGCGCTGCCTGGCCGGGTTCGACCCAACCACTCTGCCAGTCAAGACGTTCGACGGCGCATCGTATTAGTCCGGCGGCGATCCTCCCCGATCAATGACCCCGCGGCGTAATGCTTTCCGCCGTGACGCGCTACCAGAGGCTACCGATCCATTTCGCGCGCAGGATCGTCTCCCAGATCGCAAGCGACATGGTGCTCAGCATGATGAGGGCGAGCAGCAGCGTGATCGAGAGCAGCAGCCCGTCTTCTTCGAGATAGGCCAGGGAAATCAGGGCGATCAGCAGTGCCGGGACGATGTTGCTCAGGGGTATGGGAGTGAATACCACGGTGATGCTCAGGATGAAGACGATGCTACCGACCGTACGCTTGGTCGCCTCGAGTGGAGTCGACCAGCGCGGATGGATCATCTTCTCCAGATATCTCAGTACGGGTACCGATCTGTGCACGAGTGCGGCAAGGTGCCGTGTGGGCAAGGGGCGGGCTGCGACGCGGCGTGGAAAGACCGGGGCTGAGTGCCCCGCGATCATCTGGAACGCGGGGATCATCAGCAAGAGACCTGCGATAATGGAGACACCGGGTGCGATCGCCGCCAGTGCGAGCAGGAGCATGATCATTCCGAAGGAGCGGTTGCGCAGGCTGGCCACCAGCCAGCCGAGCGTAAAGTGGCCCTCCGGTGCCTCATCGCGCACCCGCTGCAGCACTACCGAGGCATGGATAAACGCTCTCGCTTTTGGAAGCGAGTTCGGATTCAGCTCGGATGTCCCTACCGCGGGGGCCCGCTGAACCAATGGGCTGCCAGGAACAACACGATCATGCCAATAAGATAGTAGGCAATCAGCGCGTGGACATCGATTCTGTGTCGTGCAACCGGCGCTGGATCAGCCGAAGGACCGCTGGCTGCCATGCGTCCCGGCAGCAAAGCGATCAGACTCGCCGCCAGCGCTTTGGAATCGGGACGCGTCGGTGGAGCATTCGGCAGCGCGGCAATCAGTGCCGCTAACGTCCCGGTTGCTGTCTGGCGCGGCATTCCTGCAAGTCGCGCCGCTTCATCCCACGGATCCATGTTCAGTCGGGCCAGTGCCGAGAGCACAGTCAGTGGCAACCCATTGCCATCCTCGACAATGCGCGCGTGCAGGAAGTCGTCGAACTCCGACCCGAGGCCTGGTGCCCTTACGTGAATGGGCTGCCGCTTGTGCACGTGTAATGTATTCATTGCCCAGCCTCACATCGGCTTGAGTGGCGCCCCGGATAATGGCAGACGCACCGTGAATTCGGTCCCCAGCCCGAGACCTTCGCTCTTTGCGCTGACGCGGCCACCGTGACTTTCGACCAGGCTGCGCACCAGTGCGAGCCCGATCCCGTAGCTGGCGCCGGCGCGTGAGGAGGTCGGATCCGGCCGCACGAAGAGACGGAACAGGTCGGGCAGGACCTCCGGTGCGATGCCTATGCCGGTGTCGCGCACGCGAACGATGCCTTCTCCCTCTTTGCACTCCACTGACAGGTCAATCTTGCCCCCCGCATCGGTGTACTTGGCGGCGTTGCCGAGCAGGTTCACGAAAACCTGCTCCAATCGGGCGGGGTCGGCCTGCAGCCACATGGGCACGTCCGGTAATGAGGTGGTCATGCGGTGATTGTGCTGTTGCATGGTGAACTCGACGGTCCGCACCGAGCGAGCCACCACGGCGCACAAATCGATGCGCTCGTTCCGCAGGCGGAACTGGCCGTTTCGGATCTGTGCCACGTCAAGCAGATCTTCGACCAGACGGGTCATGTGCTCGACCAGGCGCTCGATCAGCAATCGCGACTTCGTTCCGGCGGGCCCCGCGGACGCCTCCGCACGCAGAATCTCGGTCGCAGTGCTGATGGCAGCCAGAGAACTGCGCAGCTCCTCGGAAAACACCGCCAGGAACTCGTCATTGTGGCGGTTCTCGGTGCCGGGCTCCGGGCGCTCCGGGTGGTGCTGCCACCCGCCGGGGGGCCATCTTGGCCGGCGCCCCGCAAGCCCAACGATATCTCGCCGGAAAATGCCTGCCGAGTCGGCATCACTCAACGTGCCGGCCAGTGCGGTGTTCGCGGCGTGGCCGTTAAGGTGCTGCGCGCCCGTCCCCGCCCCCGCAGGG
>CATPBM010000349.1 GCA_955652625.1 uncultured Steroidobacteraceae bacterium | reverse complement strand
TGGTCGGCGAGCCCGGATCCGGACGCGAGGCGTTCGCGCGCTACCTGCACGAGCACGGACCGCGCGCCGCGGCGCCGTTCGTGACGCTCATCGCCTCGAGCCTGCGCGATACGGACGCCGAAGGGCGCCTGTTCGGGCGCGAGGAGGCGGGCGAACAGAAAGGCCTGCTCGAGGAAGCGGCCAACGGCACGATTTTCATCAACGAGCTGGAGGATTTGCCCGCGGGGGTGCAGCGCCTGCTGGTGGGCGTGCTCGAGTCGGGACAGTTCACGCGCCTGGGGGGAGCCGAGCCGATCAAGCTGCGCGCGCGCCTGTTGTCCTCCGGGCAGCCCGGCATCGAGCAGCGCGCGGCTGCCGGGAGCCTGCGCCGCGATCTGCTCGCGCATCTGAACGCGCTGATCATGCGCGTGCCGCCGTTGCGCGACTACGCCGAAGACGTGCCGGACCTGCTGCGCCACCAGGTGGATCGCCTGGTGGATGCCGACGCCTTGCCGTTCCGGCGCTTTTCCGTCGCGGCGCAGAACCGGTTGCGCAACTATCCCTGGCCGGACAACGTGCGCGAGCTGCGCCACCTGGTGCATCGGCTGCTGATTCGTGGCGGCACCGAGGAAATCCGTCTCGAGGAAATCGAGCGCGAGCTCGCCGTGCAGACCCCGCCGGATGAGCCGCTGGTGAAACAGGACCTGCTGGCGCTACCGCTGCGCGAGGCGCGCGAGCAGTTCGAGCGCGCCTACCTGCAGCAGCAGCTGCTGTTGTGCAACGGCAAGGTGGGCCAGCTCGCCAAGCGCGTCGGCATGGAGCGCACGCACCTGTATCGCAAGCTGCGCTCGCTCGGGGTCGACTTCAGGAACATCAGCGAGGACTGAAAGGGCCGTTCACATGGGCGGCGCCGTGACCGCGAGAGAGGCCTCTCTGGGCCGCCGCAAGTACGTCCCTGTAGGACCACCCCAGGAAATCGAGCCTGCCTCGACTGGTACGCAAGACCCGACCAGGAAGATGCTCGATTTCCCGGGGGCCCCGGGCTGCGGGCGCTCGTGACCGTCAGCGCAGACTTCCTCGCCTATGTCCTGGAGCAGCTCGCGGGGCTTGCCGAGGTCAGCTCGCGGCGCATGTTCGGCGGCGCTGGGTTGTACAGCGGGGAGTTTTTCTTCGGCCTGATCGCGCACGACGTCCTGTACCTGCGGGTGAATGATTCCAACCGCGCCGAATACAGCGCGCGCGGCATGGCGCAGTTCCGGCCCTATGCGGATCGCCCGCATCTCAGCATGAACTACTACGAGGTGCCGGCGGATGTGCTGGAAGATGCGGCACAGCTCGTGGCCTGGGCGCGCCGCTCAGTGGCCGTTGCCATGCAGTCACCCAAGCCGGCGGCCCGGCGCCGGCGTCCAGGCGCGGGCCGCTAGTGGGACTGAGGCGGGGAGGGTGGTGGTTGCGGGGACTGTGGCGGCTGTGGTAATTGGGGCGCGCTGTCAGATTGCTTTGCTGCCTGCGGCTGCTGCATCATCTCGTATCGAGCAGCTTGTGGGCCTGTATCAGCTCGAGGGGCTGGCGAATCGACTGCTCGCTCGGCCTGGCCTCCTGCGAGAGGGGCGGTTGCGCCGCAAGCGCGGCTGACAAGGCAAGCAGCAACAGTCTCACAACCTCACCTCGCTCAGTCCCCCACGCGAATCACCAGCGCATCCACCTCGGCGGCCCGCAGCTGTTTGCGCATCTTGTTGAGTACCTCGAGACTGCTGATCGGGCCGATGCGCACGCGGTGCCAGACATCCGTGTCGACCGCGACACGTTGTACCCTGGCAGTAATTCCCTCGCGGGCGAGCTGCGCGCGCACACGCTCGGCGTCGGACTCGTTGCGATACGAGCCGGCCTGCAGCACGTAGACGCCGGGACGCTCGACCCGGGCTGCCGCGGGCAGATCCCGCTTCACGTCCTTGTCCTTCTCGGGCACCACCACCTCGAAGTTCGGCAGCATCTGGTAGAAGTCGTATTTCTCGGCGGACTTGCCCGCGCCTGCGCCGCCGGCCTCGGCGTCGGCCCGCCCCACGCGATGCGGGTCCGGGCGCGGCGCATCCGCGATCTCCGCGCGGTGACCCTTGCCGCCGAGGTAGACGAACGCAAGGCTCGCCACGACCACCCCGGTCACCATGCCGTAGCCGAACTCGCGAAAGCGCCGCAGGTCGAGCGGGCGGCGCTGCGCCGACTTGTAATCGCGTGCCGAGAGCTTCGCCTGCCTCACATGCTCTCCGGCGCCGAGACCCCGAGGAGCGCGAGTCCGTTGCGCAGCACCTGCTGCACGCCGAGCACCAGGGCCAGACGCGCGTTGCGCAGGGGCGTGTCATCGACGATGAAACCTTGCGCGTTGTAGTACGTGTGGAAGACGTTCGCCAGCTCGCGCAGGTAGTGCGCGAGCGCATGCGGGGCGCGGTTCAGCGCCGCCTGCTCGACGATTTCCGGGTAACGGGTTAGCGACCTGAGCACCGCCTGCTCCTGCGGACCGCTGAGCAGGGCGTGGGCGGCGAGCCCCTGCACGCGCTCGAAGAATAGGCCGCGTGCCGCGAGCTGCTTCATCACGCTGGCGACGCGCGCGTGCGCATATTGGATGTAGTACACCGGGTTCTCGTTGCTGCGCGCCTTGGCAAGCTCGAGATCGAAGTCGAGGGGCTGCTCGTGACTGCGCATGAGATAGAAGAAGCGGCACGCGTCGTTGCCGACCTCCGCGCGCAGCTGGCGCAGGGTGACGAACTGCCCCTCGCGCTTGCCCATCGGGATCTTCTCGGCGCCGCGGAACAGGCTCACGAACTGGATGAGCGTTGCCTCCAGGCAGTCGCCGGGCTGGCCCATGGCGATGAGTCCGGCGCGTACGCGTGCGACGTAGCCGTGGTGATCGGCGCCGAGCACGTCGATGAGGCGCGCGAAGCCGCGCTCGCGTTTGGCGAGGTGATAGGCGATGTCGGACGCGAAATAGGTCTTCTGGCCGTTCTCGCGCACCACCACGCGGTCCTTCTCGTCGCCGAACTCGGTGGCGCGGAACCAGACGGCCCCGTCCTGGCGATGCAGACGTCCCGATGCTTCGAGTACCGCAAGCGCGTGATCGATCGCGCCACTCTCGGCGAACGCCCGCTCGGAGGTCCAGTGGTCGAACACGACCCCGAACTCGGCGAGGTCCCCGCGGATGTCCGCCAGCATTTCGGCGAGCGCCAGCTCCAGCACCCGGCGGAAACCCTGCGCGCCGATGAGCTCACGCGCGCGCTCGATGAGTGCATCGATGTAGGCATCCTTGTCGCCCGCCGGCGCGTCCGCCGGCAGATTGGCGAGCACCGCCGCCGCGGGGCGGCGCAGCTCCTCACCCACGGCGGCGGCGAGCTTCTGCGCAAGGGCCCGCACGTAGTCGCCGCGATAGCCGTTCTCCGGAAACACCAGCCGTTCGCCGCAGCCCTCCAGGTAGCGCACCCAGGTGCTTAGCGTGAGGATGTCCATCTGCCGCCCGGCGTCGTTGATGTAATACTCGCGCGCAACGTCGAAGCCCACCGCGCTGAGGATGTTCGCGAGCGTGGCCCCGTAGGCGGCCTGGCGCCCGTGCCCCACGTGCAGCGGTCCGGTGGGGTTTGCCGACACGAATTCCACCAGCACTCGCTCGCCCTTGCCAAGACGGCTCTCTCCGTAGGCTGCGCCTTGCGAGTGGATGGCCGCGAGCTCACGCGCGTAGGGCGCCGGGGCAAGGTGGTAGTTGATGTAGCCGGCGCCCGCAATTTCCGTGCGCGCGACCAGAGAACTGGCGGGCAGCGCCTCGACAATGGCGGTCGCGAGCTCGCGCGGGTTGCGGCGCGCGGCCTTGGCCAGCCGCAGTGCGAGATTGGTCGCGAAGTCACCGTGCTGCGCATCACGCGTGCGCTCGACCGCCACCGCCGATGCTGCCGGCGGATCCGGGAGAACATTACCGGTGAGCCTGGCCAGTGCGGCCAGCAGCAACTGCTCGAGCTCTTGTTTCAAGCGCGCAAGTCTAACCGAAGCGCCAGGCGCGCACCCTTGGCGAAGACATCGCCGCCGCCAGCTTCGCCGGATAGCCTGCTAAAACAGCTCGATCGGATCCACGTCCAGCGACCAGCGCACCGCGCGCGCGCTCTTGAGCTCCTCCACGTGCGGCAGCCACTCATCGAGGAAGCCGTGCAGGTGCCCGCGGTCGGCACTCTCCACGAGCAGCTGTGCGTGGTAGCGCCCGGCGCGCTTCGCCATGGCCGCGGGCACCGGGCCCAGCAGGCGCACACCACGCGGCGGCCTGGCGAGTTTGCGCGCCTCGGCGAGAAAGACGAGGGCGGCGTCCGCGCTGCGCGCCGAGTCACGCAGCGCCGCGAGGCGTGAAAATGGCGGCCAGCGGGCCTGGGCGCGCTCGGCGAGCGCTGCGCGCGCAAAACCATCGTAGCCTGCAGCGAGCAGGTTGGTGAGCAGCGGGTGCTCCGGGAATTCTGTCTGGATCAGCACCTCTCCGGCCTTCGAGCCGCGGCCGGCGCGACCGGCGACCTGCACGATGGTCTGTGCGAGGCGCTCCGGGGCGCGGAAGTCGGTGCTGAACAGGCCCTGGTCGGCGTTGAGCACCACCACCAGCGTGACGTTCGGAAAATCGTGCCCCTTGGTGACCATCTGCGTGCCGACGAGGATGTGCGCCTCGCCCGAGGCCATGCGGCGCATGACATCCTCCATGTCGCCGCGCCGGCGCACCGTGTCGCGATCCAGGCGCGCGATGCTCGCCTGCGGGAACAGACTGCCGAGGGTCTGCTCGATGCGCTCGGTTCCCTGGCCGACGGATTTCACGGTGAAGCCGCACTGCGGGCAGCGCGGCGGAAGTGGTGAGTCCGCGCCGCAGTGGTGGCAGCGCAACCGGGAGGCAGCCAGATGCACGGTGAGGCGCGCGTCGCACTCGCGGCACGGCGCGATCCAGCCGCACGCCGTGCACAGCAGTGTCGGCGCGTAACCGCGGCGGTTGAGAAAGACCAGCACCTGACCGGCTTCCGCCAGATGCCGCTCGATCGCGAGCACCGCAGGCGTCGAGATACCCGACTGCACCGCAGTGGCGCGCAGATCCACGAGCTTCAGAACCGGCGGCTGTGCCTGCGCGGGGCGGCGCTGGAGCCGCAGCAAGGTGTAGCGCCCCGTGGCGACATTGTGCAGCGTCTCGAGCGAGGGCGTCGCCGAGCCCAGGACCACCGGCACCTGGGCGTGGCGGGCACGTACCAGCGCCAGGTCGCGCGCGGAATAGCGGAAGCCCCCCTCGTGCTGCTTGAGGGACGCGTCGTGCTCCTCGTCCACGACGATCAGGCCGAGATCCGGCAGCGGCGCGAACACCGCCGAGCGCGTGCCAAGCACGATGCGCGCATGACCGCTGAAAGCGTCGCGCCACGCGCCCAGACGCTCCTGATCGGTGAGCGCCGAATGCAGCACGGCCATCGGGGCGTCGAATCGCGCCCGGAAGCGCGTGAGCAGCTGCGGGGTGAGCCCGATCTCCGGCACCAGCACCAGCGCTCGCCGCCCCGCAGCGAGCACGCGCTCGATCAGGCGCAGGTACACCTCGGTCTTGCCGCTGCCGGTGATCCCGTGCAACACGAATGCGCCGAACTGCGCGAGCGATGCCGCGACGCTGTCCACGGCCATGCTTTGTTCGCTGAGCAGCGCGGGGCCCGGCACCCGCACGATCGTCGGCCCCGCGTGGCTCACCAGCGCGAGCTCACTGCTGGCGATCCACTCGCGCGCGAGCAGTGCCCTGGCTGCCTCGCGCCACGTGCCTGAACGCTCGTTGAGCTCAGCCGTGCTGGCGCCGCCGCTTTGGACGAGGAACCCGAGCAGCGCTCGCTGTCTTGGCGCGCGGCTCGGTTCCCCGGCCTGGAAGGCCGCGGCCCCGGCGTCGGTTGCCAGCCAGCGCTCCTCGCTGGCGGTGGCGCTGGCACCCAGCCGCAGCGCTTTCGGCACGGCCCCGGCGAACACCTCGCCGAGGGGGTGGTGGTAGTACGCCGCCGCCCACACGATCAGCTCCAGTGCGGCCGCGTCGAGCACGGGCTGTCGGTCAAGAACCTCGAGAATCGGCTTCAGCCGCTCGGGCGGGACGTCCGAGCGCTCTGCCGCGGCCACCACCATGCCCACCAGGCGCTGGCGCCCGAAAGGTACGCGCACCCGGGCTCCCGGGGCAGGCGCGCCGGCAGCCCCGGCGGAGGTCGGCGGAAGGTAATCGAACAGGCGCCGCAGAGGGGTATCGAGCGCCACCCGAAAGACGTGGGGCACGGATCTTATGTCTACGTTGAATCAGTGACTTGCGCAGACGCAGCCCGTCAACCAGGGGGTGCGCGCGCGCGTTATACAGGCCATGTCCGAGTTTGCTACGCTCGCGTCGCCTTATAGCATGCCGGCCGCACTACACGGCGACGTGGACCTGACGGATCCTGAAGACCAGACCCGATCCCGTGCGCTGAACCAGTTCCTGGCCGGCGTCGAGCTCAAAGCATTCAAGATCGCCCAGGCGGCGCTGCGGCACGAGGACGATGCGCTCGATGCCGTGCAGGATGCGATGCTGCAGCTCGCCAGGGCGTACGCCAAGCGGCCGCCGCAAGAGTGGAAGCCGCTCTTCTACCGCATCCTCGAGAACCGCATCCGCGACATGCAGCGCCGCCGCACGGTACGCGGGCGCGTGATCGCGTGGCTGCCTTTTCGGGGCGAGGACGAGGATGACGAGATAGATCCGATCGCCCAGGCGCCCAGTCCGGAGCCGCAGCCCGTGAGGCGCCTCGAGCTGGACGAGGCGGTCAGCGCACTGGAGAGGGCGCTCGGCGAGCTGCCGCGGCGCCAGCAACAGGCGTTTCTGCTGCGCACGCTCGAGGGCCTGGACGTGGCCGACACGGCTACGGCCATGGGTTGCTCGCAAGGCAGCGTCAAGACACATTATTTTCGCGCCGTGCAGGCACTGCGCGCGCAACTTGGGGATTTCTACGTATGAGCCCGCTGAAAGAGCCGCTGACGGATTTCGAGCGCAACGCAAGCGCGGTGCTCGAGGCAAGCGTGTCGCGTACCGACGCGCGCACGCGCTCGCGTCTGAACCAGGCGCGTCACGCGGCGCTGGCCGCTGCGCCCGAGGGTCGGCCGCGAGGCTGGCGCAGCTTCACGCTGATGCCGGCGGCCGGCG
>CATPBM010000348.1 GCA_955652625.1 uncultured Steroidobacteraceae bacterium | reverse complement strand
GTTCCGCAGCGGCGCGTTTCTGCGCCTCCGCCGCCGCACGCGCCTTGCGATCGGCGGCGACGCGCGCTTCCGCCTGGCGCTGCTCGTCCGCCTTGCGTTGCATCTCGGCCGCCTTCGCCTGCGCAGCCTCCGCGGCTGCCTTTTGCTCGGCGGCGCGGCGTTGGTTCTCCGCCGCCGCTTCCGCCTGCTTACGCTGCTGCTCGCGCTGCGCCAGCTCCTCGGGCGTCGGCGGCGGCGGCCCGGCCGGTTCCTCCGCAGTCGGCGCCGGGGTCTCCGGCTGGGCCGGTTGCGGCGGCGCGGGCTGCGGCGGCGGCCGCGTCGCGCCCCTGACGGCGCGTGCATCCACTACCGTCGCCTCGATCGCCAGCGTCGGCTGGGGTTGCGGCGGACGGCGAAACAGCAGCCAGCCGTACACCAGGGCCACCACCAGCGCTCCGTGCAACAGCACCGACAGCGCAATCGACACCCATCGATCAGTCGCGCGCTGCATTCTTCAAAGGCGCATCAGCTCCGGCGATGGCCGGCTTCCGGCAGCGGGTCGGTGATGAATCCGACCTTACTCGCTCCCGCGCGCTGCAGGATGACCATCGCCTGCACCACACGGCCGTAGGCCACGGCGCTGTCCGCCTTCACCAGCACCTGCGTCTCGGGATTGCGGCGCAGCGCGGCCGTGGCCCGCGCCGCAACCGTATCCTCGTCGAGCGCTGTCTGGGGATTGCCCCCGATGTTAAGGTACAGACGCCCTTGGGCGTCCACGGACAACACCAGCGGTTGGATTCGTTGCGCTTCAAGAGGTTCCGCGCCGGCTTTGGGCAGATCCACCTTGACCCCCTGAGTAAGCAGTGGCGCGGTGATCATGAAAATGATGAGCAACACCAGCATGACGTCGATGTAAGGCACGACATTGATTTCACCCATCAAACGCCGGCCGCGCGAGGTTTGTGCCATGGGTTCAGCGCTCCTGACTCACGGCGGCGCCAGCGGCGCGCGCCGCATGCCGCTGCAGAACGGTGGAGAATTCCTCGATGAAGGCATCGAAGCGCACCTCCAGGCGCGTCACCTGGTCGGCGAAGCGGTTATAGGCCACCACCGCCGGAATCGCCGCGAACAGGCCGATTGCGGTCGCGACCAGCGCCTCGGAAATTCCCGGGGCCACCATGGCGAGCGTCGCCTGCTGCACGTTTCCGAGCGAGGAGAAGGCGCTCATGATTCCCCACACGGTCCCGAAGAGTCCTACGTAGGGGCTGGTGCTGCCCACGGTGGCCAGGGTCGCGAGGTTGTGCTCGAGCCGGTCGATCTCCTTGAGCTGCGCGACACGCATGGCGCGGCGCGAACCCTCCAGCAGCTGCTCGGCGACGGCGCCACTCTGGCGCAGGCGCGCAAATTCGCGAAAGCCGAACTCGAAGATCCCGGCCATGCCGGTCGCGCCGCCGCGGGACTCGATCGCGCGGTAGAGCTGTGCGAGGTCATCCCCCGACCAGAAGCGCGTTTCGAAACGGTCCGCGTCGCGGCGGGCGCGCGAGATGACGCTGCGCTTGCCGAAAATGATTGCCCAGGACATGAGCGACGCCAGCAGCAGCAGGCCGATCACGAACTGCACCGGTACGCTCGCCTGCATGATCAGGCGCAGGATGGAAAGCTGCTCACCCACTGTTCACCGCCTCCGTGGCGACCACATCCAGCAGGAAGCGCGGCAGACGCTTCGGCCGCAGTGTGCTCGCGTCCACGCACGCGACCCGCACGTTCGCCTCCACCAGGAGCTCCGGGGAGACCGAGTCCGCCGCCGCCCGGCGGTAGATGCGCTGTGCAAAGCGCAGCGACGCAGCCCCTTCGGGCACAGGCTCGCAGGTGATCTGCAGCTCATCATCCAGGCGCGCCGGCGCGCGATAGTCCACTTGCACACTCACTACCGTGAAGAGGATGCCCGGCTCGCGCGCCAGCTCCAGCTGCGAGTGACCCTGGGAGCGCAGCCATTCGGTGCGCGCGCGCTCGAGGAAGCGCAGATAGTTGGCGTAGTAAACGATGGCGCCCCCATCGGTGTCCTCCCAGTAGACGCGCGCCGGCCAGGAAAACACACTCACCGCGGATCCTCGAACAGCTGCAGCGTCGCGGCTGCCCGCTCCGGGGGTTTGATGCCCAGGTGGAGGTAGGAGGCGCGCGTGGCCAGGCGTCCGCGGGCGGTGCGTACCAGAAACCCCTGCTGGATCAGGAACGGCTCGGTGACATCCTCAAGCGTGCCGCGCTCCTCGCCGAGCGCCGCCGCAAGACTGTCGATGCCCACCGGGCCACCGTCAAATCTCTCGATGATGGCCATCAGGAGTTTGCGATCGAGCGTGTCGAATCCCAATGCGTCGACCTCGAGCAGATCGAGAGCGGCATCCGCGACTGCCGCCTCGATGCGGCCATCGGCGCGCACTTGCGCATAATCACGCACGCGCCGCAGCAGGCGGTTGGTGATGCGTGGCGTACCGCGCGAGCGCTGCGCGATGCGGCGCGCGCCACCTTCGTCGATGGCCACGCCGAGAATCGCCGCCGAGCGCTTCACGATGCGTTCGAGGTCTTCTACGGCGTAGAACTCGAGCCGCTGCACGATGCCGAAGCGATCGCGCAGCGGCGAGGTGAGGAGTCCCGCGCGCGTGGTGGCGCCCACCAGCGTAAAGGGCGGCAGGTCCAGCTTGATGGAGCGTGCCGCCGGCCCCTCGCCGATCATGATGTCGAGCTGATAGTCCTCCAGCGCCGGATACAGCACCTCTTCGACCACCGGAGCCAGGCGGTGGATCTCATCGACGAACAGCACGTCGCGCGCCTGCAGGTTGGTGAGCAGTGCCGCGAGATCCCCGGGGCGCTCCAGCACCGGGCCTGAGGTCTGGCGCAGGTTGACGCCGAGCTCGGCGGCGATTATGTGCGCGAGCGTGGTCTTGCCGAGACCCGGGGGGCCGAAAATCAGCACGTGATCGAGCGCCTCACCGCGCGCGCGCGCGGCGCTGATGAAGATCTCGAGCTGCGTCTTTACCGGGGTCTGGCCGACGTACTCCGCCAGCCGGCGCGGCCGGATAGCGCGCTCGACCGCCTCCTCTTCCACGCTCGCCGCGCCACTGATGATGCGTTCCGCTGTCACAGCTTCGGTCTTCACTCCCGCGCCGCGCCCTGCAGGGCACGGCGGATCAGTTCCTCGGTGGAATGTGTACCGGTACCGACCGCTTTGAGCAAGCGCGCGGCCTCCGCCGGCCGATAGCCGAGCGCCACCAGGGCACCGTATGCCTCACTCTCGGCGCTCGCACCCGCCGCGAGCGCCGGCGCGCCCACCGCCTCCCCGGGAGGTGCGAGGCGATCGCGCATTTCCACGATCAGCCGCTCGGCGGTCTTGCGTCCCACACCCGGAACGCGTGTAAGGGCGCTGATGTCCTCGCGCACGACACACTCGGCAAAAGCCGTGACGCTGAGGCCCGACAGCAGCGCGAGGGCGATCTTGGGTCCAACGCCCGAGACCTTGATGAGACTGCGAAACAGCCGCCGCTCCTGCTCGGTCGCGAAGGCGTACAGCACGTGCGCATCCTCGCGCACCACCAGGTGGGTGAGCAGCCTCACTTCCTCCCCGACCGCGGGCAGGTGGAAAAAGGTGGACATCGGGGCTTCCAGCTCGTAGCCGAGACCGCTGACGTCGACAGTGAGTTGCGGGGGAGACTTGGAGAGGATCCTGCCGCGCAGCGAACCGATCATCGCCGCGCCTGCGACACGCGCGGCGCGACGCTCTGCCCAAGCCAGCCTAGCCGGCGGGCGTGAGCGTGGCACACCGCGACCGCCAGTGCGTCCGCCGCGTCCGCGGCCGGACGCTCGCCCAGCGCCAGAAGGGTGCGGATCATGTGCGCTACCTGAAATTTCTCC
>CATPBM010000347.1 GCA_955652625.1 uncultured Steroidobacteraceae bacterium | reverse complement strand
TCCCTGCAGCGCGGCCGTCTCCCCGCTCGGGGCGCCAGGCGCGGCACCGGCGGAAGCGCTTTCAGAGGGTGTCACCAGCTTCAGGCGCCCGGGCTCCCCGGCGGCGGCCGTGGCCGGGGCACCGGACTGCTCGCGCCACGCGGCGTATTGGCGGCGGATCTCCGCGGCGGCTTCGCCTGCAGGCACCGCGGAGGCCCGCTCGGCATCCGGCAGGCGCAGCACGGCGCCGGAGCGCAGCAGGTTCATGTTCTTGTCGAACGCACGCGGGTTCGCCTGATAGATGGCGAGCATCCAGCTGCGCGCGCGCGCGGAGTTGGCCTTGGCGGCGGCCGCATTCGCGCCGATCGCGGACAGCGTCTCGCCGCGGCGCACCACGTGCGTCGACTCCCCGCTCTCGGCAGCGGCGTTCGCGGCGGGCGAGCCGGGAGCCGGCCCAGCCTCTGCCGTGGCGGGCGCGGGCCCGGCCGTCGCAGTGGCGGAGTCCGGGGCCGGCGTGGAGGCAGACGCTGGGTTCTCGGCGCTGCGTGCGATCGCTCCTTCGCGTGCGCCCGCACCGGTCGTGGGGGCGGCTACCGGGGCACTGGCCAGCGTCGAGTTGCCCGGCGTGTACACCGGCGGGTCGAGCAGCATGGTGTACTCGCGCACTAATCGCCCGCGCGCCCAGTTCACCTCAACCAGCAGCGTGATGAAAGGATCGGCGATCGCTTCGGAGGACTTGAGCTTGATGACCTGGTGCCCGTCGGCGGCGCGTACCGTACGCACCTGCACTCCGGCCAGGTACGAAGGCCACTCAAGGCCATAGCGGGCGAAAGTGTCCCGCGACGCGACCTGCGCCTGAACGGTACTGGCCTCATCGGGTGCAACGTCGACGAGTTCGATTTCCGCGTCCAGGGGCGCATTGAGCGGCGAAAGGAGATGAATATCTCCCAGACCCAGGGCAAACGCCGCTGACGGCAAAGCCAGCAGCAATGCCAGCGCCCGGCTTGAGCGTTTGGCGAGCATCAGGACACCCCGACAGGCATTAGTTCGGTGAAATGCCGAGTGAATACATGGGGATAGGCCATACGTTGCGGCCGATCCATAAATCCGGCCGCAATATAACTTAAATAGGCCGCCGGGCCAAAGCCTCTGCGATCTGGACGCTGTTGGTGGCAGCGCCTTTGCGTACGTTGTCGGCGACAATCCATAAGTTAAGTCCCCGGTCAGGGGCGAGATATTCTCGGATTCTTCCGACATAAACTGTGTCGCGGTTCGCTGCCTCGGTAGCCGCCGTGGGGTACCCGCCGAGCCGATGCTCGTCCAGAACCGTGACTCCCGGCGCATTTTCGAGCAATGCGCGCGCCTGCGCGGCCGACAGTGAGCGCCGCGTCTCGATTTGGACCACCTCGGAATGCCCGTAAAACACCGGCACGCGCACCGCCGTAGCGTTCACGCGCAGCGCCGGCTCGCCCAGGATCTTGCGGGTCTCCCAAACGATCTTCATTTCCTCGCGCGTGTAGCCGTTGTCCTGAAAGGCGTCGATGTGCGGCACGCAGTTGAAGGCAATCTGCCGCGCGCCGCCTTGCGTGTCGATCGGTCCCTTGCCGCTCAACGCGGCAATGGACTGCCGCGCGAGCTCCTCCACCGCTTCGCGGCCGGCGCCCGAGACGGATTGATAAGTGGCGACATCGATGCGCTCGATGCGGGCCGCGTCGTGCAGCGGCTTGAGCACGACCACCAGCTGGATCGTGGAGCAGTTGGGATTGGCAATTATCCCGGAGCGGCCGAACCCATCGAGCGCCTTCGGGTTCACCTCAGGCACCACCAGCGGCACGCCCTCCTGGTAGCGAAACTCGGAGGTGTTGTCGATGACGATGCAGCCGGCGGCCGCGGCCCGCGGGGCGTGCTCGCGCGACACCGCGGCGCCTGCGGAGAACAGCGCGAAGTCGCAGCCGGTGAAATCGAAGCTCGCCAGCTCCCTGACCAGGTGGCTGCGACCGCGAAACATCACGCTGCGACCGAGCGAGCGCTCGCTGGCGAGCGCGTGCAGCTGTGCCACCGGGAACGCGCGCTCCTCGAGCACGCTGATCATGGTCTCACCGACGAGTCCGGTGGCCCCCACGACGGCGACGGTGAACTCCGTTCCCATGCTGTTACCTGCGCGGCGCCGTGATGTCCGGCGTAGCGGACTTCACGTCCGCGTTCTGTGCGCGCTGGCGCAGGTAGTGATCCATGAGCACGATCGCGAGCATGGCCTCCGCGATCGGCGTCGCCCGCAGTCCCACGCAGGGATCGTGCCGCCCGGTGGTGACGATCTCGACGGCGTTACCGGCTGAGTCGATGGTGCTGCCTGGCACCTGAATGCTGGAGGTGGGCTTCAGGGTCAGATGGGCAATCACGTCCTGTCCGGAAGAGATACCGCCGAGCACGCCGCCGGCGTGATTGCTGCGAAATCCCGTGGGCGTCAGCTCATCGCGGTGCTCGCTGCCGCGCTGCGCGGCGGCCGCGGTGCCGGCGCCGATTTCCACGGCCTTCACCGCGTTGATGCTCATGAGGGCGTGGGCGATGTCGGCGTCCAGGCGGTCGAATACCGGCTCGCCCAGTCCCGGGGGCACCCCGCTCGCCACCACGCTCACGCGCGCGCCGATCGAGTCGCCTGCGCTGCGCACCTTCCAGATCAGCTCTTCGAGCTCGGGGATGCGCTTCGGGTCCGGACAGAAGAACGGATTCTGGTAAGCGAAGGCGGGATCGACGGCCTCGATGGTAAGCGGGCCGACCTGGCTCAGGTAGCCGTAGATGCGCACGCCCAGGCGTGCCGCAAGGTAGCGGCGCGCAATGGCGCCGGCGGCGGTGCGCATGACGGTCTCGCGCGCCGAGGAGCGTCCGCCGCCGCGGTAGTCGCGCACGCCGTATTTCTGCTGGTAGGTGTAGTCGGCGTGCCCGGGGCGGAAGCGGTCGCGCATCTTGTCGTAGTCGCGCGAGCGCGCATCGGTATTGTCGATCACGATGCCAATGGGCGTGCCGGTGGTGTGGCCCTCGAACACACCGGAAAGAATGCGCACCTGGTCGGCCTCGCGCCGCTGGCTGACGAAGTGCGAGGTGCCGGTGCGGCGGCGATCCACATCCGGCTGCAGATCCGCCTCGCTGAGCTCCAGCCCCGGGGGGCAGCCATCCACGATGCAGCCCATGGCCGGCCCGTGGCTCTCGCCAAAGGTGGTCACCGTGAACAGCTTGCCGATGGTGTTACCGGACATGATCGTGCTGCGCCCGTTATCCCAAAGCTCCGCGCACCTTGCGGCGCGCCGGCAGTTGCTCGCGCGTGAGCAGGAATACCCCGCCGCCGCCGCGCTCGAAGTGAAGCCACAGGAACGGCATGCGGCGGAAGGCCCGCCGCACCGCGGTCTCGGTGTTGCCCACCTCCACGACGAGCAGGCCCCCGGTGCGCAGATGCCGCCGCGCCTCCCGCAGAATGACCCGCACGCAATCCAGTCCCGTGCGGCCGGCGGCGAGCGCCACGCGCGGCTCGTGCCGGTACTCCGCAGGCAGCCCGCGCAGTTCAGCACTCCCCACGTAGGGCGGATTCGCCACGATGATATCGTAGGTTGCCCCCTGCAGCGCACGGAAGTGATCGGACTTTATGAGTCTCACACGGTGTCCGAGACGGTGACGGCGCACGTTACCGCGCGCGACCTGCAGCGCGCTCTGCGATATGTCGAGCGCA
This sequence comes from uncultured Steroidobacteraceae bacterium, assembly GCA_955652625.1. Lineage (GTDB taxonomy): Bacteria > Pseudomonadota > Gammaproteobacteria > Steroidobacterales > Steroidobacteraceae > 13-2-20CM-66-19. Next base: position 3,689 of record CATPBM010000347.1, on the reverse strand, counting down.
TCGATGCGCGCGCGCGGCAGCGCCCTGGCGCAGGCGATCGCGATGCAGCCCGAGCCGGTCCCGACATCGAGCACGCGCCGCACGCGGGCCGCATCGATCCAGGGCGCGAAGCGCCGCTCGATCAATTCCGCGATCGGCGAGCGCGGCACGAGCACACGCGCATCGATGTGCAGGCGCACGCCCGCGAACCAGGTGACCCCGGTCAGGTAGGCGGCCGGGATACGCTCCCTGATGCGGCGTGTCAGCAGCTCCCGCGCGCGCTGCTGCGCCGTGGCGCCCACGCGCCGGCGGTAGAGCGCAGCGCTTAAGTCATGCGGCAGGCGCAGGGCGTGCAGCACCAGCGCCGCGGCTTCATCGCGCGCATTGTCGGTCCCGTGGCCGAAGAACACGCCGGCGCGCTTGAGGCGCCGGGCGCCCGCCTCGATGAGAGCGCCCACGGTGACGGGCCGGCTGCGGCGCACGCGGCCTGGCCCTCGTGCACGCGAGCGGCGCTTGCGTGCGGCGCGCCCGCTGCGCGCCGCTGTATGAAATAATTCGCTCATGACGCTGCTGCGCGCCCGCTTGTTGCTCGCCACCGCCGGCGTTTGCGCGGCGCTGGGTGGCTTTTGGCTCGCGCACCAACTTGACAGGGAAAGCCCGCGCCTGGCAAGCGGCACGTGGCTGCCACAGGCGAAGACGGTCGCAGACTTTCAGCTCCTCGACGTCAGCGGCCGCCCTTTCACCCGTCAGGACCTCGGCGGCGCACCGACCCTGGTGTTTTTCGGCTTCACCCATTGCCCGGATGTATGCCCGACGACGCTGCTGAAGCTGGCACAAGTCAGAAAGCGTGCCGCACTGGCGGGGCTGCGCGTGCTGTTCATCAGCGTGGACCCGCAGCGCGACACGCCGGCCGTGCTCGGCATGTACGTGCACGCGTTCGACCCTTCGTTCCAGGGACTAAGCGGTGAGCCGCAGGTCCTCGCGGCGCTCGCCGCCAACTTCGGCGTGGCGTTCAACCGCGTGGACTTGCCCGGGGGCGACTACACCATGGACCATTCCGCGGTGGTATTTCTGCTCGATGCCCGAGGGTGCATCGCCGCGATTTTCACGCCGCCCCTGGACGTGGGGGCGCTCACCGCGGACCTGCGCCGCGCGGCGCCCTATCTCAAAGCGGCCGGGCCGACATGAGCGCCCCGGAGGCCGAGAGCGTCGGGGCGCGGCTGTTCGTCGCCCTGCAGTACCTGCTGCCGCAGCATTTTCTCTCGCAGCTCGTGCACCGCGTGACGCGCAGCCGCGTGCGCATGGTCAAAAACGCGCTCATCGAGAACTTCGTCGTCAACTACCACCCGGACATGCGCGAGGCGGAGCAGCCCGATCCGTTGCAATACGAGACCTTCAACGCGTTCTTTACGCGCGCTCTGCGCGCCGGTGCGCGTCCGGTGAACCCGGACCCCGCGGCGCTCGTCTCCCCGGTCGACGGCAGCGTGAGCCAGGTCGGACGGCTCGATGGCTCATGGCTGGTCCAGGCCAAGGGACACGCCTACAGCGTGGAGTCGCTGCTGGCGGGGGATGCGTCCTGGGCGGCGATGTTTCAGGGCGGCGCTTTCGCCACGCTCTATCTTGCACCTTTCAACTATCACCGCGTACACATGCCGCTCGCCGGCTCCCTGCGCGCCGCCTGGTACGTACCGGGGCAGCTGTTCAGCGTGAACGCCGCCACCGCCGCCAGCGTGCCGGGACTCTTCGCCCGCAACGAACGCGTGGTGTGCGTGTTCGGGGACGGGCCGCTGATGTTCGCCATGGTGCTGGTCGGGGCCTTGTTCGTCGGCAGCATCGCGACCGTGTGGCACGGCGAGGTGACGCCGCGCAGTCCGCGCCGCCGCGCGGAGCTGCCCCCCGAGGCGACCCACGCCAGCCTGACGCTGGCAAAGGGTGCAGAGATGGGGCGCTTCAACATGGGCTCCACGGTCATCCTGCTGCTGCCGCCGCAGCTAAGCTAGTGGAGCGCGGCGCTCGCGCCGGGCAGTGCCGTTCGCGTGGGCGAGACCCTCGCGCGCCTCACGTGACGGCGCGCGGCACAGACTGGCGCCCGAGCGCCTCGCGCGCGCGCCTCCACGCGCGCGCGGCACTGCTTGAGCGTACGCGCGAGTTCTTTGCCGCCCGCGGCGTGCTCGAAGTGGACACGCAGCTGCTGGTGAATGCGCCGGTAAGCGACGTGCACATTCATTCGGCGGCGGTGCAGCTGGTCTCTCCCCCCGCGCAGCCGCCGCCGACGCCGTACTTTCTGCACACCTCGCCCGAATACGCCATGAAACGCCTGCTCGCAGCGGGCAGCGGCGACATCTACCAGATCTGTCACGTGGTCCGCGGCCTGGAGCGCGGCCGGCTGCACAATCCTGAATTCACGCTCATCGAGTGGTACCGGCTGGGCTTTTCGCTGTCGCAGCTCATGGACGAGGTCGAGTCGCTCACTCGCGCGCTGCTCGGCGCCGCCGCGGCGCAGCGCGCCAGTGAGCGCCTGAGCTACCGCGGCGCTTTCCTGCGCGAGCTTGGCCTGGATCCGCTCACCGCGAGCGTCCCGGACCTCGCGCGTGCGGCGCAGCCGCTGGGGTACGGGCAGGCTGCACCGCGCGCGGGCGGCGAGGAAGCAGGCGCGCGCGATGAGTTGCTGGAGCTGCTGATGGGTGCGCTGGTGGGCCCCCGGCTCGGACGCGACGCCCTCACGTTCGTGCATGGCTATCCGGCGAGCCAGGCGGCGCTGGCGCGCCTGGATCCGTCCGATGCGCGCACCGCGCAGCGCTTCGAGCTGTACTGCGAGGGTCTCGAGCTCGCCAACGGCTTTCACGAACTCGCCGCGGCGCCTGAGCAGCGCGCGCGCTTTGAGCGTGACAACGCCGAGCGGCAGCGCCGGGGTCTGCCGGTCTGGCCGCTCGATGAGCGGCTGCTGGCGGGGCTCGAGTCGGGCCTGCCGGATTGCGCAGGCGTCGCGCTCGGCTTCGACCGCACCCTCATGCTCGCCACGGGGGCGGCGCACATCGAGGAGGTGCTGGCGTTTCCGACCGAGCGTGCCTAGCGCGCGCCTATATCAATTGGAGGATCAGCACCTAGCCGGAAGGTTCCTGCAGCGCACAGCGAATGTAGGCGACAATACTGGCCGCTAAACGCGACTTGCGCCCGCGCCGATGAGCTCCGCCGCCTCAACTTACGACTTCCACGACAAGGCAGCGGGCTACGCGCGCCTCGTGCAGGAGCTTGCGGCCCTGCTCGCCGGCGAGAGCGACCTGATCGCCAACGCGGCTAACACTGCGGCGCTTCTCTTCGAGGCCTTGCCGGAGGTCAACTGGGCGGGTTTCTACTTCCTCAGAGAAGGTGAGCTCGTCGTCGGACCCTTCCAGGGCAGGCCCGCGTGCGTGCGCATCGCGCTGGGTCGGGGTGTCTGCGGCAGCGCCGCCGCACAGCGCCGCACGCTCGTGGTGGCCGACGTGCACGAGTTTCCCGGGCACATCGCCTGCGACGCGGCCTCGCGCTCGGAGATCGTGGTGCCGCTCGTCGCCGGGGACGAGCTGCTCGGCGTGCTCGACATCGACAGCCCGCGAGCGGGCCGCTTCGATGCCGCCGATGCCCGCGGGCTCGAGTCCCTCGCCGCGCAGTTCCTCGCCAGCGCGCAGCAGGGCGCGCCGCGCGCGCGATGATCCCGGCACGCCTCTCGC
>CATPBM010000346.1 GCA_955652625.1 uncultured Steroidobacteraceae bacterium | reverse complement strand
CAGCAGGGCGCCGCTGCCCCGCCTGCGCGCGAGTTGATACAGAGCATGGAAGATGGGCGCTGCAAGCTGCTCGTCACGTGGAAAGTCCTGCAGCTGCGGCGCGCGCATCCGCAGCTGTTTCGCGATGGCGACTACCGCCGCCTGCGCGTGCGCGGTGAGCACGCCAACAACATCTGCGCGTTCGCGCGCCGCCTGGGCTCACAGTCCCTCATCGTGATTGCGCCGCGCCTGTATCGGCGTCTGCTCGCCGATCGCGGTGGCCTGCCCCTGGGGAGCGAGGTGTGGGGCGATACGCTGATCGAGCTGCCTCGCGAGCAGCGCTCCAGGGCCGCATTCCGGGGCGTGCTGGATGGCGCGCAGATCGAGGCGCCGCCGCGCGGGGAGATCGCCGGGGTATCGGTCGCGCAGGCCCTGGCCGAGTTTCCCGTCGCGCTCCTGGCCGCCGGCTGCGGCGATGCGGCGAATCCGCCCTAACGCAGCGCCGTCCGGCACGTTGACCGTCCGGGAACACACTTCGCGGCTGAACTGTGTTGGTGGCGCGTCGGTCAAATCATGTGCAACATCCACCAACACCCTCAGTCGAGGAGAGTTTGCATGCGCCCCACCCTTTCGCGAGTCGCGGCTGCGGCAGCACTGCTCGGCCTGCTCGGCGCCTGCGCAAGCGGCGCGCCGCTGCGCGAGAGCCAGCTGCGCGACCGTTACATGACGTACGCAGGCGCGCCGATCGATCACTTCACCTGGCTCGGCCGCTACGACAGCTGGGAGCCGATCGCGAAGGACCAGCTGGTCGTGTTCACCACGCCGTGGGACGCCTACCTGCTGAAAGTGTGGCCGACGTGCACTAACCTGTTGTTCGCCAGGGAACGCATCGGACTGACCTCGACCGGTGGGGCCGTCTACGCGCGCCTGGATTCGGTCAAGACCGGCCGCTGGCGCTGCCCGATCGAACAGATCCGCAAGATCGACTATCGGCGCATGAAGGCGGACATGCGCCTGGATGCGCAGCCGAAAGGCAATGCCGTCAGGCGCCCTTAGCGATAGCCGCGGGCCTGCAAGGTGAACAGGTGCGCGTAGCGCCCGTTGAGGCGCATCAGCTCCTCGTGCGTGCCACGCTCGACGATGCGCCCGCGGTTGAGCACGACGATCTGGTCCGCCATGCGCACCGTGGAGAAGCGGTGCGAGATGAGAATGGTAATGCGCTCGCGCGCCAGCTGGCGGAAATGCTCGAACACCTCCGCCTCGGCCTGCGCATCCATGGCGGCGGTCGGTTCATCCAGCACCAGGATGTCGGCGCGGGTGCGCATGAAGGCGCGCGACAGCGCGATCTTCTGCCACTGGCCCCCGGACAGCTCGCGCCCGTCGCGGAACCATTTCCCGAGCTGCGTGCGGTAGCCCGACGGCAGTGTCTCTATGAACTCGCTCGCCTGGCCCTTGGCGGCGGCCGCGCGCCAGCGCGACTCGTCCTCGAAGTAGCGGTCGTCTCCGGCCCCGACATTCTCGCCCACCAGCATCTGGTAGCGCGCGAAGTCCTGGAAAATGACTCCGATACGCCCGCGCAGCGCCTTCTCGGCCCATTCGGCGAGATCCTGTCCATCGAGCAGGATCCTGCCTGCCGTGGGTGCGTACAGACGGGTCAGCAGCTTGATCAGCGTGGTCTTGCCCGAGCCATTCTCGCCAACGAGCGCAAGACTCGCGCCCGGCCTCAGGTGCAGCGTGACGTGCTCCAGGGCCGCTTCCTCGGCTCCGGGGTAGGTGAAGCTCACGTCCTCGAAACGCACGCCGTCCTCGGGATGTGGGCCCCGCAGCGCCGTGCCGGACGGCCGCGGGACGCTGGTTTCCAGGTATTCATAGAGGGTCGACAGGTACAGGTTGTCCTCGTACATCCCGCCCACGGCCGCCAGCATCGCCGACACGGCCGCCTGCCCCTGGCGGAACAGCGCCACGTACATGGTCATCTGTCCGAGGCTGATGAGGCGGCGCGCCGTAGTCACGGCGATCCAGGCGTATGCACCGTACAGGGCCGCGGTGGCGATGAGTCCCAGCGCGAACCCCCACACGTCGCGCCGCACAGTGAGTTGCCGGTCCTCGCGGTAGAGCCTGCGGAAGATGTCGCGGTAGCGCTCGAGCAGCCGGGGACCTAAGCCATAGAGCATGACCTCCTTGGCGTGGTCCTCGCGCGCGATCACGGTTTCCAGGTAAATCTGCATGCGCGTCTCGGGCGAGCGCCAGCGGAAGAGCCGAAAAGCGTCTCCGGAAAATTTCGCCTCGGCCACGAATGCTGGCAGTCCCGCGAGCAGCAGTACCGCTACCGCCCAGGGCGAGAAGCGCGCCAGCAGCACCCCGTAGCTCACCAGCGAGATGGCGTTCTGCACCAGGCCGAAAGTGCGCGTGACGAGACTCAGCGGCCGGGTGGAAGCCTCGCGCCGCGCACGCGTCAGCTTGTCGTAGAACTCCGAGTCCTCGAAGTGTTGCAACTCGAGGGTGAGCGCCTTCTCGAGAATCATGACATTGACCCGTTGCCCGAGCTGCGCGCGCAGCAGCGACTGGCACAGCGACAAACCGCGCTGCGCCGCCGCGATGGAGGCGACCAGCGCGCCCTCCAGCACAACCAGTTCCACGACGCGCGTCGTGAGGCCACCGGCGCGCATGGCGCCCACCACGGCATCGACGATGAGGGCGCCGATGACGGCGACGCAGGCGGGCAGGATGCCCGCGATCAGCGTGAGCAGCGCCAGCGCCACGGTGAGCGCGCGGTTGGTGCTCCACACAAGCTCCAGCGCGCGGCGGCTGTAGCGAAATACGCCAAAAAAACCGCGCAGCGTCGCGGCTTCCCTGCCGCCAGCCGTCGCGCTGGCAGTGTGAGGCGGGTGAACGGGGGTCGCCATCAGGCGCGCGGCTCCGGCGGTGGCGGCATCTGCGCGACCGGCATCTGCGCCGCCGGCGTGTGCGCTGCGGCGTTGGCCGGCGCCAGCGGCGCGTGGATGCGCCCAGGCGCCAGACCGGTGATGAGCCGCGAGCCGCGCCTGAAGAATACGTAGCTGTAGATCCAGGAAGCGAGCACCGCGAGCCGGTTGCGAAAGCCGATGAGCACGGTGACGTGCAGCGCCATCCAGGCGAGCCACGCGAGCAGCCCGCCGAAGTGCAGGCGGCCGAGCTCCACTACCGCGCGTGACCTGCCGACGGTGGCCATGGAGCCTTTGTCGCGGTAGTGGAAGCCTCGTGCGCGCTCGCTGGGAATACCGCGCAGTTCGGCGTCGATGAGACGTGCGGCATAGCGTCCCATCTGCATGGCGCCCTGCGATACCCCCGGGACTGCCTGTCCGCTCGCGGCATCGACGAGGTACGCGGCGTCGCCGATGACAAACGCTTGTGGGTGGCCCGGGACCGAGCAGTCCGGCGCCACGCACACGCGGCCGCCCGTTCCGAGCGGCACGCCGAGGCTTGCGGTCAGAGGAGCGGCGCGTACTCCCGCCGTCCATATGACGTTATGGCTGCGCAGCCGCTCCCCGCCCACCTCGACGCCGTCGGCAAACACCTGCGTGACCGGCGCACCGAGCCGTACCTCCACCCCCAGCGTGCGCAGCTGCGCCAGCGCCCGCGCCGAGGAGTCGCTGTGCAGAGCCGGCAGCACCCGCGCGCCCGCCTCGATGAGCATGACACGCGCGCGGCGCGTGTCGGCGACGCGGAAGTCGCGCGCAATGACATCGACCGCCAGCTCCTTGATGGATCCGGACAGCTCGACGCCGGTAGGACCGGCGCCGACGATGATGAAGGTGAGATGCGCGGCGCGCTCGGCCTCGTCCGCCTCGATTTCCGCGGCCTCGAACGAGCGCAGGATGCGTGAGCGGATGAGCGTCGCCTCCTGGATGTCCTTCATGCCGGGCGCAAACGAGCGCCACTCCTCGTGCCCGAAGTAGTTGTCGACGGCCCCGGGCGCCAGCACCAGGTAGTCGAAGGGCACGCGGCTGTCACTTGCCTCCACACAGCGCCCAAAGAGATCTACGCGCTCAACCTCCGCGAGCATCACCCTGGCGTTCTTCTGGTGGCGCAGGATGGTACGGATGGGCTGGGCGATGTCCGCCGGGGCGAGTGCCGCGCACGCGACCTGATAGAGCAGCGGCTGGAACAGGTGGTAATTGTTATGGTCGATCACGAGCACGTCAGCGGGCGTGTTTCTGAGTGCCCGGGCGGTGAACAGTCCGCCGAAGCCGCAACCGACGATCACGATCTGCGCTCTCCCCGTCAACGCGAGCCTCCTGAGACACGGAAACCAAAAGCGATGTGGGGGCGATTATCGGCTGATACAAGCATCCGGATATATTCAAGCTTCTGAGGGCCTCAAATGATCGCAGTCACTCAAGCACTGTGGCGCGTGCGGCGCCACGGTGAAGCGCGCCGCCGAGCCCCGCGATCCCTGGAACTGGCGGCAGACGGTGAGCTCCGCGCTGCTCTATACGCACGCCTACAATCTCACCTTCTTCATCCAGGAGCTGTTTCTGGTGCTGCCCAAGGCACTTACGCCGGGCCTGCACCCGACGCTGTTTCACAACAATCACACCTGGGAAGGCGAGAACCGGCGGGCGAGCCTGTTTCAGGGAACCGTGCCGCTCGCGATCCTCATGAGCGGGACCGTCTGCGGATGGCTGTTGCGGCGCCCGTGGCGCTCGTCGACGGTGCGGCTGTTTCTCATCTGGATGACCTACAACGGTCTGTACCAGGCGCTCCCACAGGTCGTCGTCGGCGCCATCAGTCCGCGAAGCGACGTAGGCATGGCGATGACTTAGCTGGGTCTTGGTGCGGCCGCGAAAACCGCCGCGGCGCTCACGGCGCTGATCCTCACTCCGCCTACTGCGTGGTGGCTGACACGTCACTTCCTGAGCACGGCCGCAGACCGCGCCCAGTTTGCGAGTGCCCGGGCACGCATGCGATTCATTTTTCAGGTTGCCACGCTGCCGGCGCTGATCTCGATTGCCCTGATCGTTCCGTTCCGTGTCTCGCGCGATCTGATCGAAGTAATGCTACCTCCAGCGCTGAGTCTCATCGGGATCGTCTGGATACAGGCCCTTGCCTGGCGGGTCAGTGTCGTCAGCTGGCGGGGTGAGACGCGGGCGTCGATCGCGTACCCGCTCGCGGCCGCTGTGGCGCTGCTGTCGGTGTTTCAGCTGCTCCTGCGCCGAAGCGTTGCAGTTTACTAGGCTAATCCAGGGCGCCTCCGTTGGTGCGCCGGCACAGGCTCTCCACCCATGCCTCGCACAGCGCTACCGCCTGTGCGGGATGGAACGTGCCCGGCTCGAGACACCACTCGAGCCACAGGCCATCGAGGAGCGCCGTGAGTCCGATGGCGGCCAGCCCGATATCGATGCCCCCGGTGCGCGGTGCGCGGCGCGGCAGGAGATCGGCGAGCATGCCGCGCAGCAGCCGTACATACCCCTGATAGGTTTCATGGTGCACACGCTGGATCAGCGGAGAGTGCCGGTACAGTCCCCAGAACACCACCCACACCGCGAGCGCGTCCGCATCGAGGTTGGGTGGGGAGAAGGACGCTTCCAGAAAGGCGCGCATGCGTGCCCGCGGAGAATCCGCGGCACGCGCCACCGCCGCCTGCATGCCACCGACCAGCTCGCTGTTGAAGTGCCGATAGGCCGCCGCGACGAGCTCGTCCTTGTTGGGAAAGTGATGATTGATCAGACCGACCGACACGCCGGCCGCCGCGCTGATGGTGCGTATCGAGAGTCCGTCGTGACCATAGCTCTTCAGGCACGCGATGGTGGCGGCGATCAGCGCCTGACGGCGCTGCGCCGGCAGCTGGCGCTCGAAACGTGGTGTGCGCGCGGCGCGCGGCCGCGCTGCGCCGGATGCTGCGCGCCGCGCGAGTGGCACGGACCCGCCGCGGCCGCCCTTCACGCGACCCGCCGCAGACGCCCGTGGCGGAAGTCGCCGAGGATCTCGCGCGCGGCGTTGTGGCCCGGAGCACCGGTCACGCCGCCGCCCGGATGCGTGCCGGCGCCGCACATGTACAGCCCCTGCAGCGGTCCGCGATAGTTGCCGTAACCGAGCATCGGGCGTGCGGAGAAGAGCTGATCGAGGCTCAGGGCGCCGTGGAAGATGTCCCCGCCGATGAGCCCGAAAGTGCGCTCCAGGTCGAGCGGACTCATGATCTGACGGCCGAGCACCGCCGCCTT
>CATPBM010000345.1 GCA_955652625.1 uncultured Steroidobacteraceae bacterium | reverse complement strand
GCCGGGCTCTCCTGGAGCGTGTTCACGGACATGACGCCTCCCCCCGGCAGTAGCGGGGGGTTGCTCAACGCCATCTATGGCAGCGTGGTCATGACGCTGATCGGCATCCTGATCGGCGGTCCGGTCGGCATGCTGGCCGGCACCTACCTCGCCGAATACGGCCGCACGCGACGCATCAGCACGGTGATCCGCTTCGTGAACGATGTGCTGCTGTCGGCCCCCTCGATCATCATTGGCCTGTTCGTTTACGAGCTGATGGTGATCCGCATGGGACACTTCTCGGCGATCGCCGGTGCCGTCGCACTCGCGATCATTGCCATACCGGTGACGGTGCGTACCACCGAGGACATGCTGAACCTCGTGCCTCAGGGCATGAAGGATGCCTCGACCGCCATGGGGGCGTACCAGTGGCGCACGATCACCAATATAATCTATCCGGCGGCGCGCAGCGGCATCCTGACGGGCCTTTTGCTGGCGGTCGCGCGCATCAGTGGCGAGACGGCGCCGCTGCTCTTCACCGCGCTCAACAACCAGTTCTGGAGCAGCAATCTCGGCGCGCCGATGGCGAACCTGCCGGTGGTGATCTTTCAGTTCGCCTTGAGTCCCTATCCGAACTGGCAGCAGCTCGCGTGGTCGGGAGCTCTGTTGATCACGGTGAGCATCCTCATCCTGAGCATCGCCGCGCGTGTCGTGGTCTCCTCGCTCAGCCCCGGCGGCAGGCAGTGATGAGTGCGCCTGAAGTGCAGCTCGCCGCTGCGCCGGACGCACCGCCCGGCACGGGCGCCGTCAAGTTCGACGTGCGGCACCTGGATTTCTACTATGGCAGGCTGCACGCCCTGAAGGACATCAGTCTTACGCTGACCGACCGCCAGATTACGGCCTTCATCGGACCCTCGGGCTGCGGCAAGTCGACCCTCCTGCGAGTGTTCAACCGCATGTACGCGCTGTACGCCGGTCACCGCGCCACCGGCGATGTGCTGCTCGATGGCGAGGGCATCCTGGCGCCGAACGTCGACGTGGCCTCCTTGAGATTCAGGGTCGGCATGGTGTTTCAGAAGGCCACGCCTTTTCCGATGTCAATTTTCGACAATGTGGCGTTCGGCCTGCGCCTGTCGCGGCGCATCTCCCGCAGCGAGCTCACCGACCGGGTGGAGGAGGCGCTGCGGGATGCGGCCATGTGGGAAGAGGTCAAGGACAAGCTGCACGAGGACGCGCGCGGGCTATCCGGGGGCCAGCAGCAGCGGCTGTGCATCGCGCGTACCCTTGCGCTGCGTCCGGAGGTTATCCTGTTCGATGAGCCGACGGCGGCGCTGGATCCGATCTCCACCCTGCGTATTGAGGAGACGCTGCAGAGCCTGCGGGAAAGCTATTGCATCGCCATCGTCACGCACAATCTGCAGCAGGCGGCGCGGGTGTCGAACGTCACCGCCTTCATGTACCTGGGTGAGCTGGTGGAGATTGGGCCGACGGGGCAGATTTTCACGGCTCCCAGGAACCGTCGTACCGATGACTACGTGACCGGGCGATTTGGGTGAAGTGCTGACCCATGAGCGAGAAAGGCGAAGAGACACTCCGGGAGCCACGATCGCTGCAGCCAGGTGCCAACGGCGCCGGCGCGGTGGGCGCGCCGACGGGTGCGGCGACGGGCCCGGCCGCGGAGGGTAACGGCGGCACCGACCCGCAAAGCCGCGTACGCCAGCGCGCGGGCGAAGGCGGGCTCAACCTCAAGCCCAGTGGGCGCGTGTCGGCTGCGGCTGCCGCGCTCGAGGCCGGCAGCGGCGGGCATACGGAGGGGCAGGCCGCGGTCGAGAACCCGGTGTTCTCATGCCGCGAGGTGAGCGTGTTCTACGGCGCCAAGCAGGCGCTGAAGGACATCACCATCGATGTCGGGCGCCGCCAGGTGCTCGCCATGATCGGCCCGTCCGGCTGCGGCAAGTCGACGTTCCTGCGCTGCCTGAACCGCATGAACGACACCATACCTGGCGCGCGCGTGACCGGCTCGATCACGCTCGACGGCCGCGATATTCACGACGAGCACCAGGACGTGGCGCAGCTGCGCGCCCATATCGGCATGGTGTTTCAGAAGCCGAATCCGTTTCCGAAATCGATCTACGACAACGTCGCCTATGGTCCGCGCATCCACGGGCTGGCGCGCAGCCGCGCGCAGCTGGATGACATCGTATGCACGAGCCTGACGCGCGCGGGCCTGTGGGAGGAGGTCAAGGAGCGCCTGGGGAGTCCCGGTACCGGGTTGTCCGGTGGCCAGCAGCAGCGCCTGTGCATCGCCCGCACCATTGCCATTCAGCCCGAAGTGATCCTCATGGATGAGCCGTGCTCGGCGCTCGATCCGGTCGCGACCGCGCGCATCGAGGATCTGATCGATGAGCTGCGCGAGTCCTATGCGATCGTGATCGTCACCCATTCGATGCAGCAGGCGGCGCGGGTCTCGCAGCGCACCGCGTACTTCCATCTCGGGGAGCTGATCGAAGTCGGCGAGACCGACCGGGTGTTCACCAACCCGCGCCACCGCCTCACGGAAGACTACATCACCGGACGATTCGGCTAGGGTCAAAGCAGACAGGCCCGCTTGGGCAGGCCTGCCTTGCGTCCGTCCGCGGATTTAGAACCTGAAGCGCACGCCGGCCGTCGTGGTGACGGTCGACTTGTTGAGGAAGCCGTTCGCCAGGCCGTCCTTTACGCCCGTGTAGAAGGTGCCGATGTACGCGTCAAAGCGCTTGCTCATGCGATAGTCGCCCACGATCGAGAAGGCGCTCTCGGTACCGCTGCACGAGCTCTTGGAGGTATCCGAGCAGCTCTTGGCAGAGAAGTTGTCCTGCTTGTAGCCGTAGAACGCCGCCACCAGATCGAAGTCCGGAACGACTGTGTACTTCAGGCCCCCCCAGAACACCTTGAGGATCTTGTTGATGGCATAGGCGTCATTGTTGACGTACGCCAGCTGGTAGCCGCCGATGGTGAGGGCACCGGGGGAGAGCGGGGAGTCCGGATTGGCGAACTTGATGTGTTCGTACCCGGCGAACAGCTTCAGCGTTGGAAGACTGTACAGCCCCATGATCGCAACGGTCGTATTGTCCGAGATCGTGCTCGCGAGGGAGTTGCTCGAGGAGTAGCACTGTGCCCCATTCGGGTTTGGCGGGGTCGGCGGGACCGTCGGCGCCGGGTTGCACAGCGCGGGAAGGCCCTGGACCTGGGCCGCGCTCAGCGGGGCGGTCGCCACTGCACCCTTCTTCTTCGCGTAGTAAGCGTCGACCGAGAGTCCGCCGAAGTCAGCGCCGACCGTCGCCTGCACGGCCGTGTTGGCGCCGCCGCTTGCGCCGTTGAACTGGTACAGGGCGCCGAGGTGCACCAGGTTGTACTTCGCGGTGTACTTAACGGACTGATCGAGGCGGCGATCCTCGGTGTCACCGCCTCCGGCGGCGGTGCCCGAGAACCCGATCAGCGAGAACGCCTGTGAGGCGCTCATCGGATCGTACTTGGCAATGCCATCGGCAAGGGGCGTCACGTGCCGGCCGAAGGTGAAGGTGCCGAGGGTCTTGGAGCTGAAGCCTGCGTATGCGGCTCCGGCAAACAGCTGCCCGGCGACACTGGAATCGACGTTGGTCGATTGCGCAGTGAGCGCCCGGCCGTTGTTCAGCACCTGCGATTTCAGGGCGTCACTGAGATCCCCGGACTGCGGGTTGAAGAAAGTCTCCAGGCGGAACACGCCCGACCAGTCGCCCGCAATCGGCTCATTGCCCGAAAGTCCGATCCGCGACTGACTCCAGTTGTTCGGTGTCACCGCGGTGACCGAATGGTTGCTGTTCTTCTGGATGATCGATTCGGTCCCGGCAGGGAAGTAATCGCTGATGGGCACGCCGTGCGTCTGGTACTGCAGACCGATATCGACGATGCCGTAGAGGGTAATTCCATTCCAGGTCAGGCTGGTTTCGCCGGGTGCGCCAGACGGTGACGGTGCGGGCTTCGCCGCAGTCTGCGCCTGTGCGACCCCTGCCGCGGCCAACGAAGCCGTTATTAGACAGGCACGGATAGGTGTCATCTTCGGGTTTCCTGTGGTTTTTAAAAAAGCCGACGCGGCGCCGATGCCGTACGCTCTACGATGCCGATGATGCG
>CATPBM010000344.1 GCA_955652625.1 uncultured Steroidobacteraceae bacterium | reverse complement strand
GCGGAGCTCGTGGCGCTCGGGCTCGTGAACTCCGACAGCTTCGCGGGATTGCGCGCGCTGCTCGTGCCCGCGGACCGGCGCAGGCCCGCGGTGGGCGGACGGCGGCGGGGGCGCATTGCGCTGTTCGGCATGGACGCGGCGGGTCGCTGGTCGCGCGTTGCCCGCCCGGGCGCGCCCGCGAGCGCCGCGGTTGCGAGCGATCGCGACGCCACGGCCAGCGCGCACGCGCTCGGGGAAGAGACCATCGAGCACCTGGTGCGCACGCTGCTGCGCCGCTGGGGAGTCGTGTTCTGGCGCCTGCTCGCGCGCGAGGCGGACTGGCTGCCGCCCTGGCGCGACCTGCTCATGTGCTGCCGGCGCCTCGAGGCGCGCGGGGAAATTCGCGGCGGCCGCTTCGTCGCGGGCTTTTCCGGCGAACAGTACGCCGTGCCGGAAGCCATCGGCCTGTTGCGCGAGGCGCGCCGCAAGCCACACGAGGGTCACTATCTGTCGCTCTCGGCCGCCGATCCGCTGAACCTCGTGGGTATCCTCACCCCAGGTGCGCGCCTGCCCTCCTTGAGCGCGAACCGCGTGCTGTATCGCGACGGTGTGCCGGTGGCGCTCCTCGCAGGCGGTGAGGTGAGTTTCCTGCAGGAGCTGCCGGCGCAGGAACAGTGGGCGGCGCGCAATCTGCTGCTGCGCCGCCACGTGCCGGCGGTGCTCGCGGATCTCAGCTGAGGGCAACGCCCACGGCCCGCGCTACGGGCTTGAAGCGCGCGGAGACGGCCCCGGGCCCGTGGGTCATGTTGCGCGGGCTAGCTCTTGTTGTGCTCGTCCTGCCACTTCTTGACTGCGGCCATGGTGTTCTCGACATGCTTGTCCGGTTCCATGGCCGTGTAGGAATAGATGATTTCACCGGTGGGCGCGATCACGTAGGAGGTGCGGTTGGCATACTCAGGGTGACTCGGCAGTACCGAGTCGTAGGCCTTCATGATGCTGCCATCCGCGTCGGAGGCGACCGCGAACTGGTTGCGGCACTCGCTCACCGAAAAGCGGTCGAGCTTGTCGATCGGATCGTGCGACACCCCGATCACCGTGGCGCCGAGCTTCTGGAACTTCGGCGTGGCCTCGGCGAACTGATGCGCTTCAACCGTGCAGCCCGGCGTGAACGCCGCCGGATAGAAATACAACACCACCGGCCCCTTCTTCAGGGCATTGGCGAGAGAGAACTTGAACTCCTTGCCCGCAAGCGAAGCCACGGTGTTGATGTCCGGCGCCTTGGCGCCGTCGGGCAGGGCAGCATACAGCGGCAGTGCAACCAGTGTGGCAGTCAGTGCCGCAACAAATGAGCGTCGCATGATCGTCTCCGTTTCAATGGGCTCGAGCCTAAGAAGCGACGCCATCATCGGCCAAGGCGCGAGGGCGCGCCAGTCTGTCTGCTACTACCGCTGGCGTTCCTGCGCGTAACCGACCAACTCGACGTAGCCGCGCCCTGCGACGCGCCGACCCGCGCGCGCTCCGCTCACGTCTACGGCACCCTCCCAGTAACGCGGGGTGGTCCTGAGCTCCTGGTCGGCAAGCACCGGGTGCACGCGAAGTTCCAGGCTGAGGGCGGGTATGCGTACCCGCCAGGCCGAGGGGTAGCGATCGCCGCGCGCGTTCACCCAGTGGTCCGTGACGTCCACCGTCACCTGCGCGTTCGACAGAGCGCGCGGGCTTGCGGAACCCTCGACCCAGGTCCCGGCGCTGTACGCATCGCGGCCGCCCCTGCGGTCGCGCAACGCGTAGAACATGAGCGCCGTGCCGTCATCGAGCTGCAGGGCGAACCAGTCCCAGCCGCTTTGCTGCGCACCCAGAGCGCCACTGCCCCATTCGCGATCCAGCCAGGCGAGGCCTTGCACGGAAAATGAACGGCCGTCGCGAAGCACGCGGCCGCGAACCCCAAGGCGTGGCACGGAGTAGTAATAGCTCGCGGCTCCTGCTTCCCCTGACTTGCGGCTCAACCCCTGCTCCCCGTTCAGAACGGGCGTGCCGAGCGGCTCGAGGGTGAGCTCGATCTGGTAGCCGGGCTCGGCCGCCTTAAGAGTCCACGCCGCGGCGTTTCCCGGGGTGGCCTGCCCTTGGCTTTGCAACGACCAGTCATCGATCCGCACCCCAGGGGCTGCCGCACTCGCCCCCGCCAGCCCGAGAGCCTCGCGCGAGAGCTTTTGCGCGAAGCGAAACCGCCGGCCCTGCACGTCGGTGATGGCGAAATGCGCCATCCAGATCTGTCGCGTGCGCCAGGCCGAGCCCGCCTCGGCCAGCGCGCCGGGCGCGAGCGCAAAGCGAAAGAACGTCAGCTCAAAACCGAAGCGCTCCCCGCCGGGCGCATCAAGATTGCCGGTCACATACCACCACTCCTGGCGAAATTCCGGATGCACTCCATGGTCGCGCGGAAACAAGAATGTGCGCGGCACGTCGGCCCGCGCAAAGCCGGCCGCAGCAGTGTCGCCCGGGGAGACACGAACCTCAGCCGGCGCCGCCGCGACGCACACCACAGTCCATAGGGCCGCGGCGGCCGCGGCTCGCGCTGTGCCCCCGGGACGCATGGCCACGCCGCGCATCATTCCTCCCGGAGCCCCGCGGCCAGCGGCATGCGCGCGCTGCGCCACGCCGGATACAGGCCCGCCGCCAGCGCCGCGCCAAGCGCCAGCCACAGGGCGCTGGTGAATTGCACGGCGCTGAGGTGCAGGTCGATCTGCCAGCCAAACGCGCGGCGGTTGATGACGTCCGTCAGCACCAGCGCGGTGAGCAGGCCCGCCGGGAGCGCCGCGAGGAACGCCGCCAGCCCCATGAAGACGGTCTGCGCCAGGACCAGCAGCGCCGTTTGCGCCGGCGTCATCCCGAGCGTGCGCATGATCGCCAATTGCCGCGAGCGCTCCAGTTCCCAGGCGAGCAGCGCGCTCACCAGTCCAACCGCGGCCACGCCCGCGGCGAGCCAATAGAGCACGCGTGTGATCACGAAGGTGCGCTCGAAGATGCGCATCGACAACTCGCGGATGTCGGCGTTGGAGCGGATGAGAAGCGCCTGCCGCCCGTGCACCGCGCTGCGCAGCGCGCCCACCGCGCTGGCCGCGGAGACCCCGGGTGCGAGGTAGATGCCGAGGGCGCCAATGGCGTCGTCGCGAAACAGCCGGCGGTACTCGGCAAGATCCATGAGTACCTCGCCGCGATCGTTGCCGTATTCGCGGTACACGCCCGCCACCGTGAACGCCCGCGCCCCGGAGGCCGTAGTCAGGGTCAGTGTGTCATGCGGCGTCAGCGCCAGACGCCACGCGAGCGGCTCGGAAATGAGAATCGCGCCGCGCGCAAACTGAGCCCAGGCGGCCGCTGGATCTCCCTGCGTCAGGCGGAAGCCGTTGCGACTGATGTTCGGGATGTTGATGGCGTCCAGATCGAGCTGCCCGTGCGCCGAGCTCACGACGACCCGGCGAGCTTCGCTGTGACTGCGTATTCCCGGTGTCGCGAGCAGCGCCTGAATGACCTGCGGTTCGAGCCGCCCGGCCGGGCCCTCCGCCGCACCCGGGGCGCTGACATAGACGTCCGCGCGCATGCTCTGCAGGAGCCACGCGCGCAGGGACTCGCGGAAACTCCCCACCATGATCGCCACGCCAATCATGGCGGTGAGCGCCATGCCGAGGGCGGCAACCGCCACCCCCGTGCGGCTCAGGGAAGCGGCGATCTCCGCGCAGGCAAGCCGCGCGACGGGGCTCGAGG
>CATPBM010000343.1 GCA_955652625.1 uncultured Steroidobacteraceae bacterium | reverse complement strand
TCCTGCTCGCTGAACTGCACGCCGATACCGGCGGTGCGCTTGCCCTGATTGCCCTGGGCACCCTTGGGCGTCACCCAGATGACACGGCCGGCCACGGGGAGCTTCTCGTCCTCGCCCATGAGATTCAGCAGCATGAATACTTCGTCGCCCAGGCGGTAGTTGCTGTTGGTCGGGATGAACAGCCCGCCGTTCCTCACGAACGGCATGTAGGCCAGATAAAGGGCACTCTTGTCCTTTATGGTCAGTGTCAGAAGCCCCGGCTTGGTGCCGCCTGCTCTCACGTTCCTTTCCCCGTCGCTGCTTAACTGTGCCGCACGTGCATTCATCCCTATCCCCCACCGGGTGCCCGCGCCGCGGGCGCCAATCGTCTGAATATACCCTCAAGCGCCAATCCGCGGTTGAGCGGTACGTCAAGCGTCGCGCGCAGGTCCCGCACCTCGTCAACCAGCCCGAATAGGTGCCGTATATTCAAGAACGTGGGGGCCGCTGACAAGTAGGGGCCAGCCCGCACTTCTGTCAAAAAGGCGCCGTCGCGCTCTGCGCGGCGGATGCGTTCTGTGAGCCAATTCTCAAAGCACAGCAGCCGCACAGGCAGCTCCGCGCGTGCCCAGCGCTCGGCCGCCGCCACCGGGTCCGCGCCGCCCCCGGCAAGGCTCTCGAGCGTGCGGCGCGCGTCCGCGCCGACCTCCGCGAGCTCCCCCGGGTCCGCCTGGGCGGCGATCAGGGGCGCCTCGCCCAGGACATCGAGCGCGGCATTCCAGTCCCCGGCGCCGCGCGTGGCGGTGAGCCACGCCACGCCCTCGTCCCGCGGCGGTGCGCGCACCCTGACGCGCTGGCAGCGGCTCAGGATCGTGGGCGGCAGACGCGAGGGGTGCGTCGCGACGAGGATCAGCAGCGTGCGCGCGGGCGGCTCCTCGAGCGTCTTCAGGAGCGCGTTCGCCGCGAAGCGGTTGAGTGCGTCCGCCGGGGCGAGGACGCCGACCTTGTAGCCGCCGCCGTGGCTGGTGAGTGCGAGTTCCGCGCTGAGCTCGCGCACCTGCTCAATGCGGATCTGGCGCGACTCCTCGAGCGGCCGCAGCCAGGCGAGATCGGGGTGCTGCAGCGCCTGCACGCGCCGGCAGCCGATACATACCCCGCATGGCGCCTGGCTCGGGTTCTGACACAGCACGAGCTGTGCCGCCCACGCCGCGAGCCAGTCCCCGCCCGCCCCGGGGGCTTCGTGGATCAGAAGCGCGTGTGGGAACCGGCCGCGCTTGAATACAGCGCTGAGTGCCGTGGTTTCCGGAGCAAGCCACGCAGGCGTTGCCGGGGCGCTCACGGGCCCACTCCCTGGGGCTGCAACCGCGCGAGGACCTCCACGACGCGGCGCTCGACCTCGATCAGCGGCGCCGATGCATCGATGACGTGGACGCGTTGTGGCTCGCGGCGAGCGAGCGCGAGATAGCCCGCCCTCACCTTCTCAAAGAATCCGACCGTCTCGGCCTCGAAGCGATCGGCGCCGGCGCCGGTGCGCGCCCGCGCCCGGGCGAGCCCGACGCTGACCGGCAGATCCAGCAGCAGCGTGCAGTGCGGCGTCAGATCCGGATGCACCGCTGCGGCAAGTGCCTCGATCAGCGCCTCGTCCACGCCACGTCCGCTGCCCTGGTAGGCTCGCGTGGCATCCGTGAAGCGATCGCACACCACCCACTCCCCGCGCGCGAGCGCCGGACGGATCGCATTCTGCACATGCAGCGCACGCGCAGCGAACATGAGCAGCGTCTCGGTCACTGCAGAGAGCGGCTCCGCGCCGCGCTCGAGCACGATCTGCCGCACGCGCTCTGCCAGGGGCGTACCTCCCGGCTCGCGCGTCAGGCGCACCGGCAGGGCGTAGCGCCCGAGCCAGCCGGCGACGAACTTCGCCACCGTGGACTTGCCGGCGCCCTCGATGCCTTCCAGCGTGATGAACCTGCCCGCGCTCATGGATGAGGCACCCCCTGCTCGCCTGAAGAGGGCGCGGGGGAAGGATGCGGGGCAGCTGGCGCGGCCGGCTTCTGGGCGGCAGCGCGCTGTTGGTTGCGCAGGCGGACAAGATAAGACTGCACCGCGGAATTATGCTCTTCCAGGGTCTTCGAGAAGTGATGGGCGCCATCGCCGAGTCCGGTGGCCACGAAAAACAGCGCGCCGGTTTCCTCCGGCTGCACCGCCGCCACCAGCGACTCCCGTCCCGGCAGTGCGATGGGTGTCGGGGGCAATCCTTCCCGGGTGTAGGTGTTGTAAGGATTGTCGGCGGTGAGATCGCGTGTGTGGATGGAGCCGTCATATTTCTCGCCCAGACCATAGATCACCGTCGGATCGGACTGCAGCCGCATGCCCTTGCGCAGACGGTTGACGAACACGCCCGCGATGCGCGCCCGCTCGCTCTTGAGCGCCGCTTCCTTCTCGACTACCGAGGCAAGAACGAGCGCCTGGTAGGGCGTGTCGAATGGCAGATCCTTACTGCGTGCCTGCCAGGCGTCGGCGAGGCCGCGCTGCATGCTGTCGTAAGCGAGGGACAGGATCACCACATCGGGTGTATTGGCCGCGAAGCGATAGGTGTCCGGAAAGAACTCACCTTCCGCGTGCACGCCCGGATGCCCGAGAGCGGCCATCACCTGCGCCGGGCTCTTGCCGGCAATGGTGTGTGCGACGGAGGGATGCTGCGCGAGCGCCTCCAGGAATTCCCCGAACGTGGCCCCCTCCACCACGGTGAGCTGCTCGAGGACGACCTTGCCCTGCTCGAAGAGCGCGATGATCTGCCCGGGGCTCGCGCCGGCGGGGATCTCGTACAGACCGGCCTGTACCCGCGGCCTGAGGCGGTGCAGCCGCAGATACCATTCCACTGCCCGCGCGTTGCTCAGCGTGCCACCGGCCTCGAGTCGTGCCAGGACACTGCGCAGGCTCGCGCCGGGGTCGACCTGGATGCGCGACTCGGCCGGCGCCGGTCCGGGCGCCTGATACAGCCGCTCCAACCACAGGTATGCACCCGCCGCCGCAGCGCCCAGGAGTAGCAGCAGCGCCAGGGCGCCGAGCCGGCGCATCCTGTCGCGCTGAGACCCCACCTCACTCACCCGCGCCGCCCGCCGGGAGCGCAGCGTTCGCTAGGCTCGGTGCCAGCTGCTCCTGCAGGAGACGCGTCAGGGGTCCCGCCGCGAGGACCCTGCCCTCGAGCTCGCGCACAGGAAGGATGCCCGAGAGTGCGTTGGTCAGAAACAGCTCCTGTGCCTGCCCGAGATCCGCAGCGCCCAGCAGGCGCTCCTGCGCGGGGAGGCCGGCGGCGGCGGCCGCGGTGAGGACCACCTCGCGCATGATGCCTGCGACGCCGCAGCGGTCCAGGCGCGGCGTGTGCAGCGTTCCGTCGTGCACGAGGAATACGTTGGTCATGGTGCCCGAAATGAGCGCCCCGGCGCTCGAGAACATGAGCGCCTCGGCAATGTCAGGATCACTGCACTCACGGCGTGCGAGGACCTGCTCCAGGCGATTGCAATGCTTGAGGCCGGCCAGGGCTGGGTTCTCGCCCAGGCGCACCGTGGCAATGCGCACGCGCACTCCCAGCTGCGCGGCAGACAGATCCTGCTCCACGGCCGCATAGCGCAACGTGATCCGCGTCGTCCTTTCGCCTCCCGTGAGCGCGTAGCCGCGCGCGATCGCAGCCCCGCGCGTCACCAGCACCTTGATGACCGCGCCTGCGGCGGGCGCTGCCAGCTCGCGTACCTCGCGCGCGACCGCTGCCAGGTCGGCGGGAAGCCCCAGGCGCGCGCAGCCCGCGGCCAGGCGCTTCAGGTGAAGGTCGAGAAATCGCGGGCGCCCATGGAGGCAGGCGATGGTCTCGAAGAGTCCGTCGCCGTAGTGCAGGCCGCGCTCGAGCACCGAGACCTCCCCGGTGGCACGCCCGTTGATCAACACCGTGTCGGGCGCGAGCGCGTCCCCGGGGCCGCGGTCGGTCATCGGGCGCCACCCAGGGCGGCCAGAAGCCCGCGCGCCTTGGCGCGCGTTTCCTCGAGCTCGCGCTGCGGGTCGGAGTCGGCGACGATGCCGGCGCCGGCGCGAAAGGCGAGGTGTCGTCCGCTCAGGGTCATGGTGCGGATGAGGATGTTGAGATCGAGGCGCCCGTCACGCGTCAGATAGCCGAGCGAGCCGGTGTAGGCCCCGCGGCCCGTGCCTTCGAGCTCCGCGATGATCTGCATGCAGCGGAACTTGGGGCATCCGGTGATCGTGCCACCCGGAAACACGGCACGCAAAGCCCCGACCGGCGTGACGCCGGCTTTCAGCACCCCGCTCACGTTCGAGACGATGTGATGCACGTGCGTATAGGACTCGATGGTCATGAATTCATCGACGCGCACCGTCCCCGCCTCGCACACGCGCCCGAGATCATTGCGCTCGAGGTCGATCAACATGATGTGCTCGGCGCGCTCCTTGGGGTGCGCGGCAAGCTCGCTCATCTCGGCGTGATCACCGCCGGGGCGGCGGCTGCGCGGGCGCGTGCCGGCAATGGGCCGCGTGTCGACGGCACGCCCGACGACGCGCACCAGTCGTTCGGGGGATGAGCTCAGGATCGCTACGCCGCGCCACTGGGCGAGAGCGGCGAACGGCGCAGGATTGGCGGCGCACAGGCGCCGGTACAATGCCGCCGCGGGCGCCGGCTCAGTTGCGCTCGCACTGACTTCGACCTCCCACGGC
>CATPBM010000342.1 GCA_955652625.1 uncultured Steroidobacteraceae bacterium | reverse complement strand
GGTCAGGGATGACCCCGTGGGCCGTCCCTGACCCTATCGGTCATCCTTGACCCCGTTGCCTTCCTTGGCACCGTGAGCTCGAAACTCTCAACAGCGCCTCATGCCGTGCGCGGAGTGAGTTCCGGCGCCGGCGCGATGCGGGTGACTCTCTCAGGCTCGTTCACTGCCTGGCGGGCATTCTCCAGGAGCTCGTCGATCGCGATGGGCCGTCCGGGATTGAAATGCGCTATCCCCACGCGCAGCGGCAGGGCGGGGATGTCGCAGTTTCGCTGCGGCCGCCGGGCTCGCAGGAGGATGGCATTGCGCGTCGCGTACTCGGGGCTGGTCGTCAAGGCGGCGAATTCGTTGGGGCCCAGCCTGCCGAGAACCTCATACACGCCGTAACTCGGGAAGAGGTCGCGCATGAAGTTGCCCATCTGGCGGATCACCACATCGCCGGCTGAGAGGCCGGTGGTGTCATTGATCAGGCGCAACTGGCCGAGGTCGAAATAGATGAAATGAGCGGGATGGCCATCGCGCAGCGCCACGTCAAGCAGGCGCGTCCCTGTCTGAACAAAGCCACGCCGATTGTGCAAACCGGTGACCTCATCGTTCAGGGCCGCGCAGCGCAGCGAGTGCACCACGTTCAGCAGCGTCTTTACTTGCAGCGAAATGCGCTGGCCCTTCGTCAGGCCCTGAACGCGTAACAGCTCGGAGAGGAGTCGGGTGATGCGGCCGTCATCCCCATCTGTGACAGCCGCGCGCAACTGGCGGGAAATCTCCCCGTTACGGGCGCGTACCGCACCGCTGATCGCGGGACGTGAGACCGAGACCGCTTCCATCGCGCACCCTCTCGCCTGAATCGACCGCCCAAGCTTACTTGCGCACTCGCGTCGGTAGAGGACGGCGCGGACCGCAGCCAGGCGTCGGCACGCAGCGATCCATGGCGTAAGGCGCTTCCTACACGTACCTATTTCAGCGCCTCGCCTGTTGAAGTGACAGGCACACACGTTCCGACAGGCGATTGGCCTGTCGACCGACAGCGCCGTAGCGGCACAAAGTTACATGCTCGGGGTCGCAACAGTCCCAGGAGAGCGACGACAATGACCTCATCCGACGCGCCCGGTACGAGCCACGCGCTGCCGCCGCTGCCTTACCCGAGCAACGCGCTTGAGCCGGTCATCTCGGAAGAGACGCTTTCCTTTCACTATGGGAAGCACCACAAGACGTACGTGGACACCCTCAATGAGCTGATCGAAGGAACCGAGTTCGCAAGTCTTGGCTTGGAGGATCTGATTATCCGCACCGCCGGCAACGAGCAGCACGCGGCGATTTACCACAATGCCGCCCAGGCCTGGAACCACACGTTCTATTGGCACAGCCTCACCCCAAACGCCGCAGACAAGCTCCCCGCGGCTCTGGAGGCGAAGGTCAAAAGCTCATTCGGTGATTTCGCCGCACTTAAGCGCGAGCTCGGCAAGGCAGCGATCGAGCAGTTTGGCTCCGGCTGGGCCTGGCTGGTCCTCGACGGCACGGAGTTGCGGGTCATGAAGACCAGCAACGGCGACGACCCCCTGCCGAAACGGCTGACGCCTTTGTTGACGGTCGACGTTTGGGAGCATGCCTACTACCTCGACTACCAGAATCGCCGCGCCGACTACGTGCATGCGGTCCTGAACAAACTGATGAACTGGGAGTTCGCGGCCGAGAATCTGCGCTGAGTATCCCGACGACTAACAAAGCAAAAGAGGCCCACATGCTTTATTACGCACTCGTGTTCTTTGTCATAGCGATCATCGCTGCTGTTCTCGGATTTGGCGGACTTGCCGCCGGTGCCGCGGGCATCGCGAAAATTCTGTTCGTGCTGTTCCTCATCGGCGCGGTAATCGCATTCCTTGTCGGCAGGCGGCGTATATAAGGAGGTTGTATTCATGGAAACCAAGGTGAAAGAATCCCTGCGAGCGGCCCGTGGCGACGCCAGGGCAATGCGGGACGCGGCACGCTCAGCGGCGCGGCACGCGCGTGCGGCGGGCAACGCGGAAATTGAGGCGCTCATTGAGGATGTCGAGCAGCTCATCCACCAGATCGGTGAGGCGGCGGAGCCGGAGATGGCGCGGGCGCGCGAGCGGGTGACGGATGCGGTGGCCAGCACCAAACGGGCCATCGCAGGCGGCGCCACACAGGTACGCCGGCAGGCCGGCGAGGCGTTGGAGGCGGGCGACAGTTACGTGCGCGGCCGGCCGTGGAAGGCGGTTGGCGCAGCCGCAGCGCTGGGCCTGATCGTCGGAGTCCTGGCGTTCCGCCGCTGACAGCGCCCCCATGAAGCACGAGGATCCGCGGCCCTTGGCCGGAGGCGAGAACGCAATCAGCGACGTGGCGCAGCTGCGGCAGCGGGCCCGTCGGGACATCGAGTGTGGCGCGGTCACGGACAGCTACGGGGCGGATCGCGAGGCGGTGCTGCGGCTGCTGAATGAGGCGCTGGCAACCGAAATCGTGTGCACCCTGCGCTACCGCCGCCACTATTTCATGGCAGAGGGGTTGGAAGCGGAGTCCGTCAGACAGGAGTTCCTGGCGCACGCGCAGGAGGAGCTGGCCCACGCCGATCTGATCGCCGCGCGAATCGTGCAGCTCGAGGGCGAACCCGACTTCGATCCGCGCACCCTCAGCGGGCGCAGCCACTCGGAGTATGTCGCTGGAGACTCGCTGGAGGCGATGATCCGCGAGGACCTGGTGGCCGAGCGGATTGCGATCGATTCCTACCGGGAAATGATCTCTTACCTCGGATCACACGACTCGACGACCCGGCGGCTACTCGAGGAGATCCTGGCGAAAGAAGAGGAACACGCCGAGGATCTGTCGAGCATGCTGCGTGGCGTCGCTTCCACGCCGCGCGTGGGCGCCGCGGGAACACGGGGCCCACCGGGCAGCTAAGCAGCGCTGGCCAGTGGCGCCGCGGGCGCAGCTCCTGAGGGGCGATCACGGTATTATCTTAGCTTCGTGCGCTATTGGGACTGCGTACTTGAAAGCGACCTTAGGTTCGACCGAGCGCCAGATGCTGATTGTTGCGCTCCTGCTGGCGGCGGTCGTGGGAT
>CATPBM010000341.1 GCA_955652625.1 uncultured Steroidobacteraceae bacterium | reverse complement strand
TCCATGATCAGATGTGTCCACTCAAAGGCCTGCATCCCGACGAAGGTGGCGCCCAATGCGGCGGTGATCAGCAACAAGATGAAGGTCTTGACGCGTTCTTTTCGATAGCCGAAGTTGACGGCCATGGCCATCGTCCCGCTGCTGCTGATCAGGATGAAGGTCATGATGGCGATCAGGATGAGGGGGATTTTCTTGCCAAATAGCGTCAAAGCGAAAACTTCACTGGGGTTGGGCCACGGAACGGTGGTGGAGGCTCGCACCGTCATGTACGAGATCAAGAAAGAGCTGAAGATGAAGGTATCGCTGAGCAGGAAAATCCACATCATTGCCTTGCCCCAGGGGACGTTCTTGAACGCCCGCTGGTCCGAGGACCAGTCGGCAACGATGCCTTGCACGCCTTCAGCAAGCGGAAGAGTTTCTGCCAGCGGTTGAGTTTCTTCTGTACTCGCCCCCGGTTGCGTCATGTCCTTTGATGCCCTTTAGCTATGTGTATGCAACAGTACAGCGAACAAAACCAGCCAAACCAGGAGCAGATAGTGCCAGTACACCGTGCACAGCTCCACACTTAACCGTACCTTGCCGACCTCAACGCCGCGCAACACCCTGGCGGTGGTCCTGCCCCACACGTACATGCCGCCCAGCAGGTGCAGGCCGTGCAGCGCGGTGAGCAGGTAAAAGAAAGCGGTGGCTGGATCAGTCTTTACAAAATAACCTGCGGCGTTCAGTTGTTGCCACGCCCAAAGCTGTCCAGCCAGAAAAGAAACGGTGAAAACGCCCGCGGCGATGAGGCCGATTCTCACACTATCTATCTGCTCCCTTTGTGCAGCAGCCCGCGTCCATTGCATTGCCACACCGCTCAGGATCAGCACACCTGTGTTCAGCCACAGCACCCTCGGAAGGGCCAAATGAGTCCAGTCAGCCGCCATCATTCGCATGTGGTAGGCACTGATAAGCAGCGCAAACAAAGATGTGGCGACCGCAAGAAACACCCCGAGACCGACTTTCACCGGGGGCAGGGGCAACGTGCCTTCTGCGTCAACGTTTTTGATCGGACGCTGCTCTACCCAGGGCTTGACGTTCAGCGTCGGTCGCAATAGCCACCATACAACGACGGCCATGATCGCGGCCAAAACCAACAGTGAGGTCGTCACGAGTGCCCGCCGAGAGGCTTCTAGGTGACCAGGGCGCCGGGCTTTTGTGGACCGAGCTCGCTCGCGTCAGGGGCTTCCTCGAGGCCCGGGGCCTTCCTACCCGGCGGCTGGTCCTGCGGTATGAAGTCCTCGGCGGCACCCGGGACGCTATAGTCGTAAGCCCAGCGATAGACCACCGGCAACGTTGGGCCAAAGTTGCCATGCTTCGGCGGGGTGTGGGGGGTCTGCCACTCAAGCGTAGTGGCGCGCCAGGGATTGGGACCCGATGGCTTGCCCTTGAAATAGCTCCAGATCAGGTTGTACAGGAAGACCACTTGGATGGCGCCCACGATCAGCGCCGCGATGGTGATAGCGACATTCAAGGACTGCGCCGATGGGGGGATAAAGACAGTGTTTCCCATCGCAAAGTACCGGCGCGGTACGCCCAAGAAGCCCAGGTAATGCATGGGATAGTAGATGGCATAGGTCCCGAGGAAGGTGACCCAGAAGTGAAACTTGCCCAGGGTATCGTTCAGCATTCGCCCGGTGACCTTGGGGTACCAGTGGTAGATCGCGCCGAACACCACCAGGATGGGTGACACGGCCATCACCATATGGAAGTGGGCTACCACAAACATGGTGCCGGAAAGCGGGATGTCCACGGGCACGTTACCCAGAAACAGCCCCGTCAGCCCGCCGTTGATAAATGTGAAGACGAAGCCGATGGCAAACAGCATGGGGACGGTAAGGTGAATGTCACCCCGCCACAATGTCAGCACCCAGTTGTAGACCTTGAGGGCGGTGGGGATGGCGATGACCAGCGTGGTGGTGGCGAAAAAGAAGCCGAAGTACGGGTTCATGCCGCTGACGTACATGTGGTGCGCCCACACCATGAAACTGAGGCCGCCGATGGCCAGAATCGCCCAGACCATCATCCGATAGCCAAAGATGTTTCTCCTTGCATTGACACTGATCAGGTCGGAGACGATGCCGAAGGCCGGCAGGGCGACGATGTAGACCTCGGGATGGCCGAAAAACCAGAACAGGTGTTGAAACAATATCGGGCTTCCGCCGTTGTAGGCGAGGTGTTGTCCCTTCGAGACGAGGGCGGGCATGAAGAAACTGGTGCCCAGCGCTTGGTCCAGTATCATCATGATGGCGCTGACGAACAGGGCGGGAAACGCCAACAGCGCCAGGATGGTGGCCATGAGAATGCCCCATACCGTCAAGGGCAGACGCATCATGGTCATTCCGCGCGTGCGCGCCTGCAACACGGTCACCACATAGTTCAAACCGCCCATGGTGAATCCAATGATGAAAAACGCCAGGGAAACCAGCATCAGGATAATTCCCCAATTAGCCCCGGGCGTGCCCCCGAGGATGGCCTGTGGTGGGTACAGGGTCCAGCCGGCGCCGGTGGGTCCGCCGGGCACGAAAAAGCTCGCCATCAGCAACAGCACGGCGAACAGGTACACCCAGTAACTCACCATGTTCACATAGGGAAAAACCATATCGCGGGCGCCGACCATCAGCGGGATGAGGTAGTTGCCAAACCCCCCCAGGAACAGCGCCGTGAGCAGGTAGATCACCATGATCATGCCGTGCATGGTGACAAACTGAAGGTAGTTGGCTGGTGTGATAAAGGAGAAAGTGTGCGGGAACCCCAATTGCAGCCGCATGAGTCCCGACAATACCAACGCCACCACTCCCACCGAGATCGCGGTGATTGCGTACTGGACGGCGATGACTTTGGCGTCCTGGCTCCAGATGTACCTGCCAATGAAAGTCTTCGGATGGTAGAGCTCTACCTCGGGGACTTCGGCAGGTGGGACATGAGGCGATTCGTCAAAGGCGACGGACGACATTGCTGTTTCCTCTTCGCTCACTCTTCATGATGAGGGGTGGCTCCGCAGCGGCTCATCGCAAGGTATCGATGTAGGCAACGACGTCATTGGTTTCCCGGTCATCCACCAGAATTGCCGCCATGGCTGCCATCTGCGGACCGTACATGTCTGCTGGATGGGCGCCCCGAATACCGTTTTTGAAATCTTTCAATTGAGTGACCAAATACCAATCACTCATATCCTTGAGCCGGGGGGCATTCATTGCCTGTACGCCCCTCCCATTAGCACCGTGACAGGCTGCGCAGGTCACATAAGGATATTGACCGTTCTTTGCATTCCCGTTCACTGTGGCCGGGGAAGGAATGTCCGCCAGCGTCTTGATATAAGCGACGACGTTAGCTATAGCGGCGTCATCTACCAGCGTCGCCGCCAACGGTGCCATCATTTGTCCAAAAACATCTTTGACGTCTTTACCCCGAGCACCGTTCTTGAAATTTTTCAGTTGCCGTCTCAGATACCAGTCTCCTTGCCCACTCAATTTCGGCGCATGCAGCGCGGGGTTACCCTCCGCTTGCAAGCCATGACAGGCAGTACACACCGCATACAGTGGCTTGCCGGCTGCAGCATCCCCGGGTGCTTGAGCTCTGGACTGCGCGAACGTCGGATAGCTACGTAGCCACGCCTGAAACGCGCGCTCGTCTTCCACGATGACTTTGCCGCGCATGGCGAAGTGCGCAATGCCACATAATTGTTCACAGAAGGCGTCGAACGTCCCGATGCGCGTAGGTGTGAGCCAGAAGTAGGTCACCAGGCCCGGCACCATATTCATCTTGGACCGGAACTGTGGCACCGTGAAGTCGTGTAGGACATCTATCGAGCGTAGCTCCACCTTGACTGGCTTGCCGACGGGGAGATGCAGCTGCGGGCTTGATACCAAGATGTCATCCTGACCCTTGGGATCGTCCGGATTCACACCAAACGGGTTTTCATCGCTGACGTACCGGGCATCGACGGTGCCCAGCACCCCGTCCTCCCCGGGGAAGCGATAGTTGAAGTACCACTGCCGGGCTACGACCTCCACTACCGCCGCGTCTTTCGGGACCGCGATGAACTTCGCCCATGCGAATAAACCGGGGGTCAGCATCGCGGCGATGCCCACGGTCGTCAACAGGACCAGCGCGCCCTCCAGCTTCTTGTTCTCGGGTTCGTAATGCGCCCGGCTTGCCTTGCCATGACGGTAGCGCATCACGCAATAAGCCATGAACAAATTGACGGCCACGAAGACAATCCCCGTGACCCAGAACGTGATCGTTACCGTGTCATCGATCGTGCCCCAATTGGAGGCGATCGGCGTGAAATACCACGGGCTCATGAAGTGAAAGACGATGGAGCCAACCACCAATAAAACCAATACGATTGCTAAGACCATCGCGGCGGCCCCGGTCGAGTGGACAGAATTTCGCGGGCGATAAATGACGAACTGCAGGAAGGGTTGTCCACGGTCGCTACGCCGTCCCGCCCAGGAAAGCGGTAGCTCCCCGTCCACTGCTGGCCGACGGCCTCAACTTCCATCGCATCTTCCGGTACAGTGACAAACTTGGCCCACACAAAACAAACCCGGTGCCAACATCGCAGCGAATAGGATATTCCAACGAACAATAAGACCAATGCAACTGCCAGTGCCATCCCCTAATCCTTTTGCAAGAGTCCACCTTCCGGGCCAGGAGCTTCCGATCTGCGCCTCACGGCGCTAAATGGATTGATGAAATGTCCGTCGATTGCGGCGAGTTCTGCTTCCGGATGTCTGGCGCGCATCATCTCTCTGACAGTCGCCTCCTGCTCCTTAGGGGCATAAATCAAGACCAGATATCGACCCGCTTCGATGTCGTTGTGGAATTCGGCAAGCTTTTTGTTTTCGG
>CATPBM010000340.1 GCA_955652625.1 uncultured Steroidobacteraceae bacterium | reverse complement strand
TCCCCCGGCAGGGTCACTTCGTGGGCCACGCGGTAGTTCGGTGCCGCCCCGGCATGAGCGCACATCAGCGCCAGAGCCAACACGCCCGCGGCCCCCAGCCACGCCCGCCCCGCAGACCCGCGATTTGCACGCATCATGGAAGCCCCTTTCGATTTCAACAGGTTTTCAGTGAATGACCCGCGCGCACAGATCCAGCAACGGACCGGGCAGGAGTCCCAGGGCCAGCACCGCCGCGGCGTTTACCCCGAGCGCAAGGCGCACGGCCATCTCGTTGCGCACCGGAGGCAGCTGACCGGTGGGCTCATCGAAATACATGAGCTTGATCACGCGCAGGTAGTAGTACGCGCCCACGACCGACATGGCCGCCGCCAGGATCACCAGCCACAGGTGCCCGGTTTCCCACAGCACCTGGAAGATGCGCAGCTTCGCCCAGAAGCCGACGAAGGGCGGCACCCCGGCGGTGGAGAACATGAGCACCATCATGGCGCCCGCGAGCAGCGGATCGCGCCGGTACAGGCCCTTGTAGTCATCGAGCCTGTCGGCCTCGAAGCCCCTGGAGCTCGCCAGCAGGATCACACCGAAGGAGCCGAGCGCCACGAGCACGTACACCAGGGTGTAATACATCGCCGCCGCGTAGCCATCGGGCGTGCCGGCGACGAAGCCGAGCACGATGAAGCCCACGTTCGCGATGGTCGAATAGGCGAGCAGGCGCTTGAGGTTCGTCTGCACCAGCGCCACGACGTTGCCCACGACGAGAGTGAGGACCGCGAGCGCCGCCAGCATCTGCGTCCACTGCGCCTCGGTGCCCGCCAGCCCCTGGGCCAGCAGGCGCAGCGTAAGGGCAAAGTAGGCGATCTTGGGCGCCGTGCCGATGAACAAGGTCACGCTCGTCGGGGCGCCCTCGTACACGTCCGGCAGCCACATGTGAAAGGGCACCGCCCCGAGCTTGAAGGCCACGGCCACCACGATGAACGTCAGTCCCAGGATCACGCCCGCGTTCAGCGGCGCGTGCAGACGCGCGGCGATCTCGCCGAGCTCGAGGCTCCCCGTGAGGCCGTAGATCAGCGACATGCCGTAGAGCAGCGCGCCGGAGGCGATCGCGCCCAGCACAAAATACTTCATGGCGGACTCGGCGCTGATACCGGAGTCGCGATCGAAGGCCACCAGGGCATACACCGACAGAGCGAGCAGCTCGACCCCGAGATAAAGAGTCAGCAGGTTGTTGGCGGAGACCAGCACGAAAATGCCAAGCAGCGCAGTGAGCGCGAGCACGTAATACTCGCCGCGCAGGATGTTGCGGTCCTCGAGGTAGGCGCGCGAATACAACAGCGCCACGGCGACGAACAGGAAAGCGGCGAGCTTGAGCACAAAGCCGAGCTCATCAGCGACGTACATGCCATCAAACAGCACGTGGCGCTCCGTGACGTACCCATAACGCACCGTGAGGGCCGCGCCCACGGCGAGCGCCAGCAGGGTGAGCGTGGAGGTGAGGTTGCGGCGCTTCTCACCGGCGAACACGTCCACCAGCAGGATGACGCAGATCGCCACCGCGAGGCAGATCTCCGCCACCGCCGGTGCAAAGCTGGACCAGCTCATGTGGGCCTCATAGCTTGGTGGCGATCGCCTGGCTCACCAGGTGATGAATGGTGGGTTGCATGACCTTCAGCAGGGGTGCCGGCCACACGCCGACCAGGAGCACCGCGAGCGCGAGCGCCCCGAGCACGATGAACTCGCGGCCATTCAGATCCTTGAGCGCCGCCACCCGCGGGCTCGTGACCGGGCCGAACACCACGCGCTTCACGAGCCACAGCGTGTAGGCGGCGCCGAGCACCAGGGTCACCGCTGCGAGCAAGGCATACCAGAAGCTCGCCCGGAAGCTCGCGATGATCACCAGGAACTCGCCGACGAACCCTGAGGTTCCGGGCAGCCCCGTATTGGCGAGCGCGAACAGCACCATGAAGGCCGCGAACACCGGCATGGTGTTGACCACACCGCCGTAGTCGGCGTTCTCGCGGCTGTGCACGCGCTCGTACAGCACCCCGACGCACAGGAACAGCGCTCCCGAGATCAGGCCGTGCGAGACCATCTGCACCATCGCGCCATCCACGCCCATGCCCGCGCCCGTAAGGCTGCCGGTATTGCGCACGATCTCGTAGACGACGAAAGCGCCGAGGGTCACGAAGCCCATGTGCGCGATCGAGGAGTACGCGATGAGCTTCTTCATGTCCTGCTGCACCAGGGCGACGAAGCCGATGTACACCACCGCGATCAGCGACAGCGCGATCACGAGCAGGTCGAGCTCGCGGCTGGCATCGGGCACGATGGGCAGGCTGAAGCGCAGAAAGCCGTAGCCGCCCATCTTCAGCATGATGGCCGCCAGGATCACCGAGCCACCGGTGGGCGCCTCCACATGCGCGTCCGGCAACCAGGTGTGCACCGGCCACATGGGCACCTTGACCGCAAAGGCGAGCAGGAATGCCACGAAGATCCAGCGCTGCTCGAGGAGTGTCAGTGGCAGGGCCTGGAAGCTCGCGATCGAATAGTCCCCGGCCTTCACGTACATGTAGATCAGCGCCGCCAGCATGAAGACGGAGCCGAGGAACGTATACAGGAAGAACTTGATGGTGGCGTAGACGCGCCGCGGACCGCCCCAGATGCCGATGATGAGGAACATCGGGATCAGCATCGCTTCCCAGAAGAAATAGAACAGCAGCGCATCGGTGGCCGAGAACACCCCGATCATCAGGCCCTCCATGATGAGGAAGGCGGCGTAGTACTGCGCCGGCCGCGTTTCGATCACGGTCCAGCCCGCGATCACCACCGGCACGGTCATGAACGCGGTGAGCACAATCAGCGGCAGCGAAATGCCGTCGACCCCGAGCGCGTAGTACGCCTTGAAGCGCGGGATCCACGCCAGCAGCTCGGAAAACTGCAGGTCCGCGGTGCCGGTGTTGAAGTGCGTCCACAGCGACACCGACAGCGCGAGCGTCCCGAGGGAGGCCAGCAGCGCCAGCCAGCGCCCGGCGACGATCTGGCGCTCGCCCAGCAGCAGGATCAGCAGCCCCGCGGCAATGGGCAGCCAGATGAGGATCGACAGCAGATGATGCATGCGTGCGACTTTAAGATTCAGTGCGGAGCGTGCGCCAGGAACCAGCCGAGCAGCACCGCCAGCCCGATCACCATCCAGAACGCGTAACTGTAGAGATAGCCGCTTTGCACGCGTCGCAGCAGGCCGCCTAAGCCTCTAACGGCAGCCGCGCTGCCGTTAACCATGGCGCCATCGATGAGCCCCTCGTCCCCGCCCTTCCACAGTCCGATGCCGATGCCGCGCGTGA
>CATPBM010000339.1 GCA_955652625.1 uncultured Steroidobacteraceae bacterium | reverse complement strand
GTCGCGGTTGGTGAGGACGATGACCGTGAAGTGGCGGCGGGGATAGCGCACGATGACGTTGCGGAACCCGAGCGTCTCACCCGAATGCCACAGCGTCTCCCCGCTGATGCGCCAGCCAAAGCCGTAGCGCACCGCCGGATCGTCGGTGGCGGTCGCAGGCGTGAACGCCACCCGCACAGACTCGGCACGCAGCAGCCGCGTGTCATAGAGCGCTGCGTCCCATTTCGCCAGATCATCGATCGATGAGTAGATCCCACCGTCTCCCAGCACGGCACTGGTAAGGCTCTGATCGGTGCGCGACCAGGATGTCCCATGGGCGCTGTAGCCGAACGCACGGTGAGGGACGCCCGAGACGCCGGCCTCGTACGCGACGCTCGCGTGCATGCCGAGCGGCAGGAAGATCCGCCGGCGCAGGAAGGAAGCGAAGTCCATGCCCGAAGCGCGCGCCACGATCAGCGCGAGCAGGGAATAGCCGCTGTTGCTGTAGCGGTAGCCCGTTCCGGGCGCGAAGTACGTGCGGTTCTGCGACTCGAGCAGGCGCAGCACGTCCGCATCGTGCACCTGCGAGGTCGTGCCCGGCGGGATGAGGTCCTCGTATTCGAGGAGACCTGAGGTGTGCGTGAGAAGCTGCCGGATGGTGAGCGGTGTGGGGACTTCCGGGAGCGAGGGCAGCCACCGGCGCGCCGGGTCATCGGGTGACAGCCGCCCGTCCTCAGCCAGCAGCAGGATGGCCGCGGCGGTGAATTGCTTGGTCATGGACGCGAGGCGGTAGTTGGTCGCGGGAGTGGCTGCCACGCCGTTCTGGAGGTCAGCGAGGCCGTAGGCGCGGCGAAACACGGGCGTGCCGTCCCTGAGGACGAGCACGGATGCGCCCGGAACGTGTCCGGTGTAGGGCCGCATCAGCGCATCGATGCGCGATTGCGTATCCGCCAGGGCGCAACCGCAGCCCGCCAGGCTTGCCATGGTCGCGATCAGCACTGCCATGCGCTGCGCATGGCGGCGCTACTTGCGCCAATACGCCGGCCGGAAGAGCACGATGACGCTGAAGATCTCCAGTCTCCCCAGCAGCATCGCCGCCGTGCAGATCCAGATCTGCAGCGGGGTCAGCGAGTGCAGGTTGTGGACCGCGCCGGGCGCGCCGAGCCCGTGCGCGGTGTTGTTGATCGAGGCCACCACCACGCTGAAGGAGTCATCGAAGTCGAACCCCGTGAGCAGCATCGCGAATATCAGCAGCGCCACCGTCATGAAGTACAGGAAGATGAAGGCGAGCACCGCGTGGCCCACGCTGTCGGGCACGGGGCGGCCGCCGATGCGCACCGGCGCCATGGCGGCGGGGTGGATGAGGAGCTTCATTTCCCGGCCGGCCTGCCGCGTCAGCAGCAGTGTGCGGAACATCTTGATGCCGCCGCCGGTCGAGCCGGTGCTGCACAGGATGCACGACAGGAACAGCATCCAGTAGGGCGCGAACACCGGCCAGCGCTGGTAGTCCTGGCTCGTCAGGCCGCTGGTAGTGGCCTGCGATACGACATTGAACGCCGAGTGACGCAGCGACTCCATGAAATCCGGGTACACGCCGTGCGCGGTGAGCAGCGCGGCGATTCCCGCCACGCTGACCGCGAGGATCAGGAGGATGGCGCGCACCTCCGGGTCCTTCTTATAGCCCTCGAGCGACAGGCGCCGCAGCGCGATCAGGTGGCGCGCGAAGTTCAGCGAGGCGATCACCATCAGCAGCGTCAGCACCAGCTCGATCGCCTGGGAATTGAACCAGGCGATGCTCTCATCGTGGGTGGAGAATCCGCCCAGTCCCACCACCGAGAACGCGTGACAGACGGCGTCGAACCACGACATGCCGCAGACCTTGAGGGCGAGGATGCCGACGGCGGTGATGAGCGCATACACGAGCCACAGCTGCTTCGCGGTCTCGGTGATGCGCGGCGCGAGGCGCTCGTCCTTCACCGCGCCCGGCGCCTGTCCCTTGTATAGCTGCATGCCGCCCACGCCGAGCAGCGGCAGCACTGCCAGCGCCATGACGATGATGCCGAGTCCGCCGAACCAGTGCAGCGAGGCGCGCCAGAAATTAAGCGACGGCGCAAGCTCATCAACACCGCTCAGCACCGTGGAACCGGTGGTGGTGAGCCCCGACATCGCCTCGAAGAAAGCGCCCGTGAAGCTCAGTCCCGGGATCACCAGAAAGGGCAGCGCCGCGGCGGCCGGCAGCAGCACCCATCCGAGCGTCACCAGCAGGAACCCGTCGCGCGGCTTCAGCTCCCGCCGCACCCGGTAGGTCGCCGCCGCCAGCAGCGCACCCGTGCCGGCGGTGACCGCCGCGACCAGCAGGAAGGTGGGCCACAGACCGTCGTGCAGCAGCAGCGAGCAGCCCACGGGCAGCGCATAGGCGAGCGCGAAGGTTGCGAGCAGCAGCCCCAGGACGTGCGCGACCGCGAACACCGTTGTTGAATCCCCCTAGCGCGTCGAACGCAGGAACAGGCGCTCGACCGCCTCCAGGTGCCGGCGGTCGGCGAGAAACAGGATCACGTGGTCATCGGCGCGCACCAGCGTGTCGTGGTGCGCCATGATGACCTCATCCCCGCGCACCACCGCGCCGATCGAGGCCCCCTCGGGCAGCGGGATGTCCGCCACCATCCGGCCCACCACGCGCGAGCTGCGCTCATCGCCGTGCACGATCGCCTCGAGCGCCTCGGCGGCTCCGCGTTTTACCGCGTGCACGCGCACCACGTCGCCGCGGCGCACGTGCGCCAGCAGCGAGCCGATGGTGATGGTCTGCGGGGAAATGGCGATGTCGATGGGGCTGCTCTCCACCAGCTCGGTGTACGAGGGCTTGTTGATGAGCGCCATGACCTTGTGAGCGCCGAGGCGCTTGGCGAGCATGGCGGACAGGATGTTGGCCTCCTCGGAGTTCGTCACGGCCGCGAACACATCCGCGCTGTCGATGTTCTCCTCGATCAGCAACTCCTCGTCGGCGGCATCCCCGTGCAGCACGATCGCGCTCTCGAGCTGCTCGGATGCCCGGCGCGCGCGCCCGGCATCGCGCTCGATCAGCTTGACCTGGTTGTGCTTCTCGAGCCTCTTCGCGAGGCGAAAGCCGATGTTGCCGCCGCCGGCGATGAGAATGCGCCTTGCCGGCTCGTCGGCGTGGCGCAGCTCGCTCATGACGCGGCGGATGTCCTCGCGCGCGGCGAGGAAGAACACCTCGTCGCCGTCCTCGATGACGGTATCCCCCTCGGGCGGCAGGCCGCGGCCGTCGCGGTAGATCGCCACCACGCGCACCTGCACCTTCGGCAGGTGCCGCGCCAGCTCGCGCAGGCTCTGGCCGACCAGCAGGCCGCCGCTCGCGCGCACGCCGATCAGGCGCACCTTGCCGTCGGCGAAGTCGAGCACCTGCAGGGTTCCCGGGTGCTGGATGAGGCGCTCGACGTATTCGGTCACCAGCTGCTCGGGACTTATGAACACATCCACCGCCAGGCCCTCCGACCCGAAGAGCGCCGGGCGGCTGGTGTACTCGGCGGCGCGGATGCGCGCGATCTTGGTGGGCGTGCGGAACAGCGTGAAGGCCACTTCGCAGGCCATCACGTTGACCTCATCGCTCGAGGTGAGCGCGACGATGATCTCCGCTTCCGCCGCCCCGGCTGCTTCCAGCACCGTGGGATGAGCGGCATTGCCGGCCACCGTGCGCACGTCGAGGCGGTCCTGCAGGTCGCGCAGCGCGTCCTCGTTCACGTCCACGACGGTGACTTCATTGGCCTCCTCGCGCGAGAGGTGCCGGGCCGCGGTGCGCCCGACCTGGCCGGCGCCGAGGATGAGGATTTTCATGGGCTACAACGGCTCGAGGTTCGCATACTGCACCATCAGCCACTTGGTGCCCTGGCGCTCGAAGCTCACCTGCACGCGCGCGTGCGCACCGGAGCCCTCGACGTTGAGGATCACGCCCTCGCCGAACTTGCCGTGGCGCACGCGCGCCCCGAGACGCACGCCGGCCACCGCCGGCTCCTCGGGGCGAAAGCGGCCCACCGCCACCGGGCGCGACACCTGCACGCGCGGGCGCACCTCCTCCACCAGCTCCTCCGGGATCTCGCGCACGAAGCGCGACGCCTGGCCGTAGCTGTCAACGCCGTGCAGGCGGCGCTGCTCGGCGTAGCTCAGGTACAGCTGTCGCATGGCGCGGGTCATGCCGACATAACACAGGCGGCGCTCTTCCTCGAGACCATCGAGATCGCTCATCGAGCGCTGGTGAGGGAACAGGCCCTCTTCCATGCCGCACAGGAACACGACCGGGAACTCCAGCCCCTTGGCGGTGTGCAGCGTCATCATCTGCACGCAGTCTTCCCATTCGTCCGCCTGGCCTTCGCCGGATTCGAGCGCCGCGTGTGCCAGGAACGACTCGAGCGGCGGCAGCTCGGCGCCCTCGGGCGTGAAGCCGCGCGCCGCGCTCACCAGCTCCTCCAGGTTCTCGACCCGCGCTTCGCCGCGCTCGGCCTTCTCGCGCCGGTAGTGCTCGATCAGGCCGCTCGCCTTGAGCATCTGGTCGACCTGCTCGTGGAGCGCGAGCGCGCGGGTCTCAGC